>CAIXRL010000530.1 GCA_903921835.1 Candidatus Eiseniibacteriota bacterium
ACTTCCCGTATGCCACCGCGTCGTCCCAGCTCACGCATACCACCGGGTGGTCCAGCTTCGCCGCAGGGCACTGGCCACCCCGCCACACCGGATCCCCGTAGTCCGCCACGTCCGGCGCATGGTGCTTCGTCTCCGCCACGAACCGCCCGTACTGCCGGTTCGTCACGCAGTACACACCAATCCAGTACTCGTCCAACCGCACCCGGTGCTTCGGGCAATCCGCGTCCTGCCCGTCCCCCATCTCGAAATCCCCGGCGGGTACCCGTACCAGCACGCTGCCATCCTTCGCGTTCACCGCGAGGTCGTGCTCGACGCTGTACTGGTCCTCGGCGAGGCGGATCGCGATGGCCATCGGGTCAGCTCCTCGGCTGCGACAAGATCAACGGCGGGGGCTGCCGGTGCGCTGCAACCCGGGGGCAGGCTAGGATCACGAACATACACTCACGAGACGAAAGCCCTGGTAGTTGAAGCGGTTCGACGGGTTGCCCCAGCGGCACGCCCCGCGGAAGTCCGCTGCGTCGCCGGCCCACCAGCCGCCGCCACGGTTCACCCGGGTGGTGCCTGTTTGCGGGCCGAGAGGGTTCTCCGAGGGGCTCTGAGCGTAGTAGTAGTTCCCCTCATACAAGTCCGCACACCACTCGAGCACGTTCCCGCTCTGTTGGTACGTCCCAATGCCGCTGGCCCCTGCCGGGTACCCCCACGCCGACGCCGTCTGCTCGGATCCCTTACTCTTGTCGTTGCGGCATCTGGACTCATCCCACCCGGATCCCCACGGGTAGCTCAACCCCTGCGGACCCCGAGCGGCCTTCTCCCATTGCGCCTCGCTCGGTAGCGACAGTCCGGACCATTTGCCGTATGCCACCGCGTCATCCCAGCTCACATTCACCACCGGATGGTCCAGCTTCGCCTCCGGACTACGGCCAGCCTGCCACACCCCATCCGGCGCCCGGTGCTTTGTCTCCTCCACGACCCCCCCGTACCGACGGTTCGTCACGCAGTACACACCAATCCAGTACTCGTCCAACCGCACGCGGTGTTTTGGGCAGTCGGTACCCTGATCGTCCCCCCTCTCGAACTCGCCAGCCGGTACGCGGACCAACACGCTCCCATCCTTCGCGTTCACCGCAAGGTCGTGCTGGAGGCGGTACCGGTCGTCGGCGAGACGGATCGCGATGGCCATTGGGTCAGCTCCTCGGCCGCGACAAGATCAACCGCGCGGCCTGTCGGCACGGGACGACCGCTGTGCGAGCTGGGATCATGAACCCGCCCTGGCGAGGCGGAAGCCCACGCGGACGCCGTAGCTGGCCGACGGGACGCCCCAGTCGCGGTACGCCCCGCGGAAGAACGACGAGCCGTCGTGCCCCCAGCTGCCGCCTCGGTACACCCGCTTGGCGCCTGTCTGCGGCCCGGGTGGGTTCTCCGTGGGGCTCTGCGCGTAGTACTTCCCCTCGTACCAGTCCAAGCACCACTCCCACACGTTCCCACTCTGCTGGTAAGTCCCAATGCCGCTGGCCCCTGCCGGGTACCCCCACGCCGATGCTGTCTGCTCGGCTCCCTTGTTCTTGTCGTTGCGGCACCGGGACTCCTCCCACCCCGAACCCCACGGGTAGATCAACCCCTGAGGACCCCGTGCTGCCTTCTCCCATTGCGCTTCGCTCGGTAGTACCAAGCCGGCCCACTTCCCGTATGCCACCGCGTCATCCCAGCTCACACACACCACCGGGTGGTCCAGCTTGTCCTCGGGACAACGGCCGCTCTGCCACACCACTTCCGGCGTCCGGTGTTTCGTTTCCGCCACGAACCGCCCGTACTGCCGGTTCGTCACGCAGTAGACCCCGATCCAGTACCCGTCCACGCGCACCCGGTGCTTCGGACAATCCGCTTCCAGTCCGTCCCCCATCTCGAACTCACCGACAGGAATGCGCACCAACACGCTCCCGTCCTTCGCGTTCACCGCGAGGTGGTCGCGGGCTACTGCCCGCCAGGTTTCGTACGGGAGCGTCGCCGTCACTTACGCCGCCTCCACCACGACCAGCTCGATCTCGCCGTTGGGCAGAACTGTTTCCGACTCGATGATCAATCCCTCGCGCACGACCTGCTGGCGAACCATCAGGTGGGCGTAGCTGCGGTTGACCTCGCGCAGGAAATCGCCCTCGCGGATCGGCGTCTTCAGGTTCACACCCCACCAGTCGGCGCAGACGTTGAACGCGTCGTCCTGCTGGCGCTGAAAGCCGATGTCGTAGGCGCTGCCGGTGTCCACCACGACCTGGCCGACTTCCGAGTTGCCGGCATAGCCACGGATGGGCACGCGCTCGCCCTCCTTGAAGTTGTAGTGCAGGCCGCGCAGGGCCTCGCACAGCACAGCCTGGTCCCTGACCACGGTCTTGATGCGGGTGAAGTGCGACATGGTCGTGAGCCTCCTGGGTGATGGGGTGTGAAACGCTCTGCTAGTTCGTCGTGGGATTCGGTTCGAGTTCGGCGGCGGCCGGGCGGGCGTTCGTGCGGGCCCAGGCGCGCATCCGTTGCAGATCCTTCGCCCGCGAGCGCGCCAGCGGCACGATCTCGCGAACGCCGGCAAGGACATCCTCGTTGGTGAGGTCGCGCTGTCCGTCCTCGAACGCACGGTAAAGCGCATTGACGACCGCCTCCTCGATCTCGGCGCCGGAGAACGTGTCCGCCGCCTCGGCGAGAGCGCGCAGGTCGAAGTCCGCGGGCTTGCGTCCGCGGCGCGCGAGGTGGATGCGAAAGATGACCTCGCGCTCCTGCGAGCGCGGCAGGTCAACGAAGAACACGGCATCGAAGCGGCCGGCACGCGTGAACTCGGGCGGCAGGCGCGAGACGTCGTTGGCGGTGGCCACCACGAACACGGGCGCGGTGTTGTCCGAAAGCCATGTGAGGAAGCTGCCGAAGACGCGCTGCGTGACGCCGCCATCGTGCGCGCTGCCCAGCCCACCGAACGCCTTTTCCAGCTCGTCAATCCACAGCACGCACGGGCTCACGCACTCGGCCAGGTGCAGCGCCTGCCGCAACCGCGCCTCTGACTGGCCAAGCAGCGAGCCGTAGATGCGCCCCATCTCGAGCCGCAGCAGCGGCACGTTCCACTCGCCCGCGAGCGCCTTGGCCGAGAGGCTCTTGCCGCAGCCGGGCACGCCTGCCAGCACCACGCCGCGAGCGCGGGTGAGCCCAAAGCGATCGCCGTGCGCGCTGAACGCCTGCCGGCGGCGCGCGAACCAGTGCCGCAGCGCTTCCAGCCCGCCCACGTCCGAGCCGCGCAGCCCGGGCGCGCAGTACTCCAGCACGCCGGACTTGCGCACGGCCTGCCGCTTCTCCTGGAACACGTCGTCCACGCAGGCCCGCGTCGCCGCGCCGGAGCGCAGCAACGCCCGCCGCAGCGAGCGGCCGGCTTCGTTGCGCGTCATGCCCTGCACGGCCGCCGCCATGTCGTCGCGCCAGTCGCCGTCCGCGGAGCCTGCGGCAGCGGTGGCGGCAGCCTCCCCGAGCACCTCGTGCATGCTCTCCTCCACGACCGCGCGCAGGTCCTGATGGTCGGGTGGATCGTAGAAGAACAGCGTGGCCTGCGACTCCAGCTCGGGCGGCAGGCTCAGCACGGGCGAGAGCACGACGAGGCTCTTGCGCTGGCGCTTGACCGTCTGGATGGCGTCGCGGACCAGCCGATTGGTCACGGGCGAGAAGTGCCGGTGCAGGTCGAGAAAGACGAAGATCCCCTCCACGGGCGACTCGGCCACGTGCCGCAGGGCGATCACCGGATCTCCCACCGTGCCGGGCGCCGCCACCTGGCCCTCGGCGTCTCGCAGGCCGCGCGTTTCACTCCAGACGAAGAAGCCGGTGGGGCGCGAGGACGACATGAGCTGCCGGATGCGGCGCAGCGAGGCCAGCGCGCGGTCCTCCTCGCTGGTGCACAGGTAGACGAGCGGGAAGTGCGCGCGCAGCAGCGCCTCGAGCCGGCCCTCCTGCTGGCTCACGGCGGTGGCGTGGCGGCTCACCGCCTCCAGATCGGCCACGAACTCGGCGGCCTTCTGGTAGCGCTTCTGCGGGTCCTTCTGCAGCACCTTGCGAAACACGCCCACCAGCCGCGGATCGAACTCGCCGTGCTCGACCGGCCCCAGGTCCGGCGCGTCGTAGAGGATCGCCTTCATCAGCACGCCCTCGTCGGTGCCCGCGAAGGGGTGCGTGTTGGTGAGCAGCTGGTAGCACGTCAGCCCCAGCGCCCACAGGTCGGTGTTGAGCCCCGTGCCGCCCTCGAACTGCTCCGGCGCCATGAACGCCAGTGTGCCCACGCGCGTGGCGGCGTGGTACTGCGAGTGCGCCATGAGGCGCGCCAGGCCAAAGTCCGGCACCTTGACCACGCCGTCGGGGCGCACCATGAGGTTGGCGGGCTTGATGTCGCGATGGATCGCCAGCGACTGGTGCGCAAAGTCCAGCGCCTCGCCCACCTGCCGCACAATCGCCAGCACCTCGTCCAGCGAGAGCGCGCCGCGGCGCCTGAGCAGTTCCTGCAGCGTCTCGCCCTCGACCAGCTCGGTGACCGCGAAGAACGTCCCCTCGGCCTCGTGAATGCCGAACACCTCGACGATGCCGGGGTGGCGCAGCGCGCGCATGATCTTGAACTCGTTCTCGAGCAGCCGGCGCGCCTCGGGGTCCTGCGCCTGCGGCACGCACAGCGCCACGCGCTCGGGGTACTTGTTGCGTTTGGCCGCCGTGTTGATGCCGGCGTAGACGGTCTTGAACGCGTCGCCGCCAAGCCTGCGCTCGACGCGAAACTCCCCCAGCGTGGTCGGCTCGAACTTGGCGCTCACAAGGCGTCTCCCTGCATGTCTGCTGGTTTCATGGTGCTCATGAACCGCTATCCGCGTAAGACCGCATATTGATCATACATCCAGCATGCGCGCGCCGCGGATCTGGTCGCACTTCACCGCGTCCTCGGTCCCGGTCCGGGAGGCATTGCGCGCCAGCCCGTCGGTGACGATCGTCCGCAGGCTCTCGATCGCCTTGCCGTGCGAGCGCGCCAGCGGAACCATCTGCCCCGCGGCCCGCACCAGGTCGGCCGTGGTCAACTCGCGACGGCCGTCCATGAAGGCCGGGAACATGGCCTCCTTCACCACCGCCTCCAGCTCGGCGCCGACGAAGCCTTCGGTCGCCCGGGCCAGCATGGCGAGGTCGAACTTCTGGGCGACCATCTCGTAGTTGCGCTTGCGCAGGTGCACCGCAAGGATCGCGCGGCGCTCATCCTCGGTGGGCAGATCGAGGAAGAACACCTCGTCAAAACGCCCCTTGCGCATGAACTCCATGGGCAGCCGGTAGACGTCGTTGGCCGTGGCGAACACGAATACCGACGACTGCTTTTCCGACATCCAGGTGAGGAACGTGGCCAGCACGCGCGAGGCCGTACCGCCGTCGCCGCCCGAGCCGGCGAAGGCCTTTTCGATCTCGTCCACCCACAGGATGCACGGCGCGATCAGCTCGGAGATGGCGATCGCCTCGCGGATGTTCTTCTCCGACGCACCGAGCAGGCCGCCGAACACCGCTCCCATGTCGAGCCGCAACAGCGGCAGCCGCCACAGCCCCGCGGTCACCCGCGCGCACAGGCTCTTGCCGGTGCCCGGGATGCCGATCAGCATGAGCCCGGCAGGCAGGTCCAGCCCGTACTCGCGGGCGTCCTCGGAGAACGCCTCGCGCCGCTGCTGCAGCCAGCCCTTGAGCGATTCCAGCCCGCCCACGTTGTCCTGCGACTCGGTGAACGGGTACAGCTCCAGCGCGCCGCTCTCGCGGATGACCGCGCGCTTCTCCTCGCGGATCGTGTCCAGGCACCGCTCGTCCAGCTTGCCCAGGCGGCTCTGCACGATCGCCTTGCGAAACACGCGCTCCGACTGCGCCGACGACAGCCCCAGCGCCTCCTCCTCGATCTTGCGCAGCAGCTCGGGCCGCACGCCGGCCAGCGCCTGCGTGGAGCCCGCGACGCGCTTCAAGTTGGCGGCCATGGTGTCGCGGTCGGGCTTGGGCGGCTCGATGGTCACCAGGTCGTGCTTGAGCTCGGGCGGCAGGTTCCACTCGGGCGTGAGCAGGATGAGGTTCTTGGGCGGCGTCACGGCGGGCCAGCGTTGCGCCAGGTTGCGCAGCTTGCGCACCGGCGTCTTCTTGCCTTCCCAGACCATGTGCGCATCCTTGATCACGAAGGTCGCGCTGCCCTTGTACTCGTCGAGGAACTTGAGGATCGTGTCCACCGTGGCGTCGCGCGCGGTGTCGAATCGCTGCGCGGCCTCGTGGTGGGCGGTGAACTGGTCGGCCAGGTCCCACGAGTACAGTCCCATGCCCGCCGGCCAGCCCTCCTGCTTCGTCATGGCCGCCAGCTCGCGCAGGATCCACGCCTCGTCGTAACCCACCACGCGAATCACCGCGACGCGGGCGTTGAACTGCTCCTGGAGTGCCTGCCGGATGTTCATCGGGTCTCCCTGTCGTTGCGCTCGCCGCCGGGTTCGGCGGAGCGATCGGATTGCGCTCTCGGAAAGCCGGTCACGGTGAGTGTACCGTCCGCGCCGATGTGATACTCGCGGCGCCGGCCGTGCGGCGTGTCGAAGTCCTCGCGCCGGTACCGGGGCGTGAGGCAGATGATCTCCTGGTTGCCGCTGGCGAGCAGCGGATGCGACCCGGGCAGTTCGCGCCGGTACGGCCCCGCGATGAGTGCATCGCACGCCGCGAGCAGCGCCTGCTGGCCGGGGTCGGCGGCGTCGCGCAGCGCCGCCCACTCGTAGCCGGTGAAAGCGATGACGCTGCGGCCCGCCACGCGCACGGCCTGCGCCACCTCCGCCAGCGCGGCGGCCTGCGCAAACGGCTCGCCGCCGCTGAACGTGACGCCCTCGGCGTCGGTGGCGGCGAGGATCCACGCCGCGACCTCGGCGGGCGAGTGTTCGGAGCCGCCCGCGAACGGCAGGAAGGCGGGATTGAAGCAGCCCTCGCAACGCTGCGGGCAGCCCTGCACCCACAGCACGCAGCGCACACCGGGGCCGTTGGCGCGCGAGCGCGGCAGGAATTCGGCGACGCGAAGCGTCGGCGTCGTGCTCATGCGCTCACCTCCGTCGCGGCGGGTGCGCGCCGCGTGGCATCCGCGGCTCGCGCTGCGCGCCGCCGCGCGAGCGCTACCGCGGCCGCACGAGCCGCGGATGCCACGCCCACACCAATCCCAACACAAACGCCCCCACCCCACGCGGCCTGCCGGCACGCGAGCCCCCCCGGGCAGGCCAGGATCACGAACCTGCCCTCACGAGGCGGAAGCCCTGGATGACGATGCGGCCCGACGGGCCGTACCTGCTGCGGCACGCCCCGCGGAAGAACGACGCGTCGCCGCCCCCCCAGCTGCCGCCACGGGACACCCGGTAGGCGCCTGTCTGCGGGCCGGGAGGGTCCTCCGTGGGACTCTGCGCGTAGTACTTCTCCTCGTACCAGTCCGCACACCACTCCCACACGTTCCCGCTCTGCTGGTACGTCCCAGTGCCGCTGGCACCGGCCGGGTACCCCCACGCCGATGCCGTCTGCTCCGCCCCCTTGTTCTTGTCGTTGCGGCACCGAGACTCCTCCCACCCCGAACCCCACGGGTAGAT
>CAIXRL010000531.1 GCA_903921835.1 Candidatus Eiseniibacteriota bacterium
CGGGTTCACACACAGCCCGCGCGCGCCGGGCGCGATGCTGGCCGTGATCGGCCCGGCGAAAGTGGTCAGTGAGATCGTCCTGATGCCCGTGCAGCCCTGCGCGTCGGTGGCGGCCACGGTGAACGCCGAGACCGCTGTGGTCGTGGGCGTCCCCGAGACGACCCCGGAGGAGGAGAACGCCAGTCCCGGCGGCAGCCCGCCATCGGTGAGCGCCCAGCAGCGCGGGGCCGTGCCGCCACTCACCGAGAGCGCCTGCGAGTAGGGCGTGCCGGCGGTGCCGTCGGGGAGCGTCGCGGGGAGGATCGTGACCGCGGGGCAGCCGTGGGTCGCATCGGCGGGGACGGCGGCGAGATTCGCAAGCGTGGTCGATCCCATCGCCGTGAACGCGCCACCCACGAACACCTGCCCGTTCCCGACCGCGAGCGCGCGCACCGTGCCCGTGCAACTCGGGTTCCATGCGGTGGCCAGACCCGTGGACAGGTCGAGCGCCGCGAGGCGAGGACGGCTCTGGCCGCCAATGACGCTGAACAGCCCTCCCGTGTAGAGCACGCCGTCGGCGAGCTCCATGTCGAGCACCTGGCTGTTCGCGTTCGGGTTCCAGGGGGTCGCACTGCCGGTCGCATCGTCGAGCGCCGCGAGGTAGTTGCGGTTCTGCCCGCCAACGGTCGTGAAGAAGCCGGCGACGTAGACCCTGTCACAGTTCACCACGAAGCTGCGCACGGTGCCGTTGGGACCGGGGTTCCATGCGGTCGCGATGCCGGTCACGGGATCGAGCGCCGCAAGGTCGCTGCGCGCCTGCCCGCCCACGAAGGCAAACGAGCCGCCGACGTAGGCGAGGCCGTTGGCGAGCCGGATCTCGAACACCTCGCCGTCGGGGGCGGGATTCCACGGCGTGGCGGCGCCACCCGAGGCATCCACCTGCGCGAGGAAGGTGCGCGGTAGTCCGCCGACGCTGGTGAAGAGACCTCCCAGGTACACCGACGTGTCGTTGGGCGCAATCGCGATCACCAGATCCGATGCCGATGGGTTCCACGGGCGAAGGGCGGCCGTTTGCGCGTCCAGGGCTGCGGCATTGGAGCGCGGCTGCCCGGCGACCGCAGCGAACTGGCCGCCGACATACAGCACGCCACCGTGCGTCGCAAGGGTGAGCACCTGGCCGTCGGTGCCGGGATTCCAGGGCAGGACCGCGCCGGTGGTCGCGTCGATGGCCGCGAGGTTATTGCGCACCCAGCCGCCGATCGCGCCGAAGCTGCCTCCCGCGTACACCACTCCCGCGTCGCCGGGAGCCAGCGCAAGCACGCTGCCGTACGCGACGGGATTCCACGCGGTCGCAAGCCCGCTGGCGGGGGCGAGCTGCGCGATGCGGCTGCGCGCCTGGCCTCCAATGCCGGTGAAGTCGCCGCCCGCGTAGATCGAACCTCCGTCCAGCGCGAGTGTGCTGACCGCGGCATTCGCGTCCGGGGCCCACGCCGTCGCGGCGCCGGTCACGAGGCCGACTTCGGCGATTCGCAGTCGAGTCCTTCCGCCGATCGCAGTGAACGTGCCGCCGGCGTAGATCGAACTCGCTCCGATCGCCAGCGCGAAGACCTGGTTGTTCGCGTTCGGGTTCCAGCTGCTCGCGAAGCCGGTCACCGAATCCAGTTCGGCGATGCGGTTGCGCGAACGACTGCCGATGGTGGCGAAGGCGCCGCCCACGTAGATCCTGCCGGCGGCGCAGGCGAGGGCGAGCACCTCGGAGCCGGCGTTCGGGTCCCACCCGGTGGCGACCGACGAGGCCGTGTCGAACGACGCGATGCGATTGCGCGACCTGCCGCCGATCGTGGTGAAGCGCCCCGCGGCGTAGAGCGTCGAGCC
>CAIXRL010000532.1 GCA_903921835.1 Candidatus Eiseniibacteriota bacterium
CCAGAACCCCTACCTGGACCCGTTCTATCGCGACATGACGCGATGGAGCTTTCATCTCCAGATCTACTTCCTGGGGGAGCGGTTCAAGGCCCAGGTCGAGATCGGGCGCAGCTCGCTGCCCTTCATCCAGGACCGCACGATCTACGAGGACGCCGAGATCTTCGCGCGAACGCTGCACGACCAGGGCTCCATGACGGACGTGGACTACGAGAACTACACCTCGCTCTTCCACTGCATGGTGGACTTCCTGCGCAAGCCGGACGTGATCCTCTACCTGCGCGCCAGGCCCGAGACGCTCATGGAGCGGATTTCCCACCGCGGCCGTGACAGCGAGAAGGGCATCCAGCTCGACTACATCCAGCGCCTGAACACGGCGTACGACGAATGGATGGTCCGCGCGCGCGGCTACACCGACGTCATCGAGATCGACACGGACAGCGTGCCGCTGCAGGGCGAGACCCCGGCCTTCCGCGAGCTGGTCGAGACGCTCAAGCGCCGCTACCCGCGCCAGACCGAGCTGCGGCTCGACGGCGGCGACGAGCGCGCGCCGCGCTGAGCTGAACAGCTCGCCGGATTCGCGGCCGGGCTGGAGCGCGAACGACGACGGCCCGCCGGGAAGCCTCCCCGGCGGGCCGTTGCGGTTCGCCCCGCTCAGCGTCCGGCGACCGCAGGTACGCAGCGCGAGCACAGGCCCGGCTGCGCCGCGTCCGCGCCCACGTCGGCGCGATACGTCCAGCACCGCTCGCACTTGGCGTGCGAGGTGCGGGCGACCTCGACCTGCACCGGCGCTCCCTCGGAGCCCGCTGTGACCGTGGCCCCCGCCACCAGGAGCAGGGACGCGAATTCGGTGGCGTAGGGCTGGAGTCTCGCGACCCACGCTGGCGGCGCGAGGATGTGCACCTCTGCCTCGACCGTGGTCGCGAGCGTGCCCGCGGCGCGCAGGGGCTCGATTGCCGCGTTCACCGTGTCCCGAACCTCGCGCAGGAACATCCACTCCTCGCTCCCGGTCGCGGAGGCTTCCGCGAGGTTCCACTCGGCGAAGTGCACGCTCTCGCACTCGGCGAGCAGCCCGGGGTGGTGCTGCCAGACCTCCTCGGCCGTGTAGACGAGCGCGGGCGAGGCCGCGAGCACGAGGCCGCGCAGCGCCTGCCACAGCACGGTCTGCGCGGAGCGCCGCGCGGGATCGTCCTTGGGCAGCGTGTAGAGCCTGTCCTTGCCGAGGTCGAGGAAGACCGCGGACAGGTCCACGGTGCACACGTCGAGAACGCCGTCGAGCGCCTTGTGGAAGACGAGCGAACTCCAGTCCGCGCGGATGCGGCTGAGGCGTGCGGCGAGGTGATCGGAAAACGCCCGGTCCACCGCGGTCAGTCGCTCGCGCGGCAGCGCCTGCGCGGGCGTGAAGTCCGCGAGGTTGCCGAGCAGGAAGCGGAAGGTGTTGCGCACCTTGCGGTAGGCGTCCGCCACCCGCAGGAGGATCTCGTCGCCCACGCGCATGTCGGTCCGCCAGTCCGTGGCCAGCGCCCACCAGCGCACGACGTCGGCGCCGTACTTGTCCATCAGGACCATCGGCGAAATGACGTTGCCGAGCGACTTGTGCATGGCGCGGGCCTGCGCGTCCAGCACCCAGCCGGTCGTGCACACCTGGGTGTACGGCGCCGCGTTCGTGATGCCGACGCTCACCATCAGGGAGGAGTTGAACCAGCCGCGGTGCTGGTCCCCACCCTCGAAGTACAGGATCTCGGCCTTGCCCGCGCGGGCGGCGTCCCACACGGCTTTCAGCTCGGGGTGGATCACCTGGATCGCGCGGTGTGTCGAACCCGAGTCGAACCAGACGTCGAGGACGTCGGTCTCGGCCCGAAAGGGGCCGGCGGCGCCGCACTTCGGGCAGGAGTATCCCGCGGGGAGGAAGTCGGTGAGCGGCCGCTCGTACCACGCGTCCGAGCTCTGGGTGCGCGTGAGCTCGGCGGCGCGCGCCATGACGTGCGGGTCGAGCGAGGGCTCACCGCACGCTTCGCAGTAGACCGCGGGAATGCCGACGCCCCACGCGCGCTGGCGCGAGAGACACCAGTCCGGGCGGCTCTTCACGGCCTCGCGGATGCGGTTCTGCCCACCTGGAGGATCCCACGCCACCGCCCGCTCGATCAGCTGCGAGCAGCGGTCGCGGTGACCGTCATGATCCACCATCATGAACCATTGGTCGGTGGCGCGGAAGATGACCGGCTTGTGGCAGCGCCAGCAGTGCGGATACGAGTGCGTGAAGCTGGAGGCGTGCAGCAGCGTGCCGCGCGCCTCCAGCCACTTCACGATGTCGTCGTTGACCTCGAGCACGCTGCGGCCGGCGAACTCGCCCACCTCGGCCGTGAACCTGCCGCCCTCGTCCACCGGGCACGAGAGACCGAGTCCCGCGCGCTGGCCGACGATGAAGTCCTCGGTGCCGTGGCCCGGCGCGGTGTGCACGATGCCGGTGCCGTCCTCCATGCTCACGAACGGCGTGCCGTCCACCGCGCGCGAGTCGTTGCCGAATGGCGCCTCGAAGATCGAACCCACGAGGTCGCGGCCCTTCACCGAGCCCAGCTTCTCTGCCGTGCCGCCCAGCAGTTCGGCCAGCGGCGCCAGGCGCGCGGCGGCGAGCACGAGCACGTGGCCCGCCAGGCGCACGACCGCGTACTCCGCGTGGGGATCCACCATGAGGCCGAGGTTGGCGGGCAGCGTCCAGGGTGTCGTGGTCCATGCCACCGCGCTCGCGGCCGGCCAGGCGGCCAGCGCGCCGGTCGCGTCCCGCCGCAGCGGGAAGCGCACGTGGATGGAGGGCGAGGGCGAGTCCTGGTACTCGATCTCGGCCATGGCCAGCGCGGTGCGGTCGGTGGGGCACCAGTGGATCGATCTCTTGCCGCGCTGCACGAAGCCACGCGCGGTCAGCGCCGCGAATGTCTCCAGGATCTCGGCCTCGAACGCGGGCGTCATGGTGAGGTACGGCCGGTCCCAGTCGCCCCAGCCTCCAAGACGTTTGAACTCCTCGCGTTGCACGTTCACCCACTTGCCCGCGTACTCGCGGCAGCCGCGACGCAACTCGAGGCGCGTGGGCCTGACCTTCTTCTCGGCGAACTCGCGGCCGACCTGAGTTTCGATCGGCATGCCGTGGTTGTCCCACCCGGGTACGTAGGGCGCATCGAAGCCCGCGAGCGAAGCCTGGCGTACCGCGGCGTCCTTCCAGATCTTGTTCGCCGCCGTGCCCATGTGCAGGTGGCCGTTCGAGTAGGGAGGCCCGTCGTGCAGCAGCCAGACGGGCCGGCCGGCGCGCCGGCGCCGCAACTCGGCGTAGGGCTGCGCCGATTCCCACCCGGCGAGCCGCAGCGGCTCGCGCGTCGCGAGGTCGGCCTTCATCGGGAACGACGTGACGGGCAGGTTGAGCGTGTCGCGATAACCGGGCTTCTTCGGCTGCTCGGACATGGATCCTCCGGTACGGGTCGGCGACTGCAAAATGGAGGTCGTGGAGCGGAGAATGCAGATGCCTCGCCGCAGCACGCCAGGCGGCTGCGGCATCGTGCCGGACAGTCACGGCTGCCCGTTGCCCGGGTTCGTCAACCTGCTCCATCCCACTACCAAAACAAGAGCGCCCCAGCGGCAGGCAGGCCGTTGGGGCGACGGAACCGTCGCGGTGCCACCCAACTTCACGCCGGCCTCGCGGCCAGCGCCTCGTGGAGCCTTGCGGCTCCCGCCCGCTCCCGGGGGGCGTCCGTCCGGGCCTACTGCGGCGCATGCGCCGGTTCGGTCGGCGGCTCGGGGGTGATCTTCGGCGTGCGCAGCGGGCGCCGGGCTCACACCGCCCCCGGCTCGCTCGTGCCATGCGCAGGTCTACTCGTCCCCGTCACAGCCTTCGATCGGATCGTGCATCGCGGGGCGCGCCGCGTCAAGCCTGCGTCGCGCACCGTCCATCCTGTAGCCCGTGGGTGGGTCGTCGACGCCGGGCCGGGGTGGCTCAGCGCGACCGGCGTTTCGCGGCTCGATGATTCGCCCGTGTGCGCCGGGTGTGTTTCACGTGCTTCAGGTGCTTGGGCTTGCTGCCGCGCCGCAGCGAGGCGGGAGATGCCTTCACGAGTTTCCCTCCGCGCACGATCCGCGGCTCGGGTCGCGGGCCGCTCAGGTCGGCGAGCAGCAGGCTCGCGTCGGCGAGGGCGGGTTCTCCGTCACGGTGGCGCAGCGCGCCGGGATGCGATGCCGGCGCGCGCTGGCCGAAGCGCGCCTCACATGCGGCTTCGTGGTCCGCCGCGGGCAGCGGCCCGTGCGGAATGCGGACGCCGACCTGGGCGAGCCGCTTCACGTCGCGCGCCAACTCCTCCCACGCGATCTGCTCGTCGGCGGGCGCGCCGTCCTCCTCCTCGGGCAGGACGCCGTCGGCCATGAGCGAGTCGCGCAGCGCCGCTGCGCCCAGTCCGGCGCGGCCGCGGCCGCCCTCCACCGCGCGGGCCACCATGCGCCACCACGTTCCGCGCGTGAGCGCCGCCGCGGGGTCCGCCGGCCCTTCGAGCAGCCCCTCACCGGTGGCCCAGCGCAGGTACGCCCTGGGCGGGTCGTCGTCCGTCACGCCGGGCTGTGGTGAGCTCTCGTGGTCGGCGACGAACGCGAGCGGGTCGATGACCGGCGCGTTCTCCCAGCGTTCGTCGAGTCGGTCCGGCTCGCGCACCTCGAAGTGCAGGTGCGGCGTGCTGGCGTGGCCGGTCTGCCCGACGCGGCCGAGCGGATCGCCGGCGCAGACCACGTCACCCGCGCGCACCGCCACCGAGCCGCGCTCGAGGTGGGCGTAGACCGTGTACACCGTCTGCCCGCCCTCCAGCCGGTGCGCGATCACGATGTGGCCGCCGTAGCCGTTGCCGTTGTCGCCGTCGCAGGCGAGGGTCACGAGGCCGCTCGCCGCGGCACGCACCGGATCGCCGGACCGGCCGTTGACGAGGTCGACGCCCTGGTGCGTGACGTGGTGGCGCGACCGCTCGATGCCGCGGTTGACCTGGAATGCGGGCTCGTCCGGGGCGCCCGGCACGCCAAGCAACTCCGGCGCGCCCACCGGCATCCGCCATGCGCCCGCGTCGGTCCAGCGCGCGTCGAGCGACGGATCGAGCGGCAGCACCCCGGCCACCATGGTCGGCAGCAGGGTCGCCAGAACCAGCGCGAGCGGAGCGATGAGGTCCTTCAGCGAAGCACCACCACGCGTGCCGCCGTGCCGCCGCGCGGTCGCGCGAAGTAGAGCCCGGGCGTGAGCGGTCGCGTCTGCGCCGCGGTGAAGCGCGCGCTGCCGTTGGCCGCGCGCGCGGTGGCGATGCGCCGGCCCGTGGCGTCGAAGATGTCCACCGCGTCGGTTCCGGCGATGGCGGGACCGCTCGCCCGCAACTCCGAACCCGGCACGAGTGGGTTGGGGCCGATCCGGAACGCCGGGCCGCGCGGTGTGCGTGGCCCGACCGCGGCGACGAGGTTGCCGTCCAGCCGCCGGCGGCGCGAACGCTCGCGCGTCCGGGTACCGTCGAAGTCGGAGTACAGAACGCTCACGTTGCCATGCGTGACGGGCAGCAGAGCGATGCGCGCCGCGCTGCCCTGCACGGGATCGGAGACGTCGGTGGCGCCTGCGTCCCAGCCGTGATCGGAGCGCCAGCGCATGTAGCGCACCTGCTGGCCGAGCGACGTGCTGCGCTCGAAGGCCAGGTGCACGCCCTGCTGCGCGTCCACCGCCAGCGCCGGGTTCTGCAGCGATACGGATGCGGAGGCGAGAACGGTGTCGGCGGGCGAGGGCCGCCCGCTCCTGGGACGGCGCTGGAAATGGATCTCGCTCAGCCCGCCCGTCACCTGCTGCCAGGCGAGGTAGAGGGCGCCGCTCGAGTCCGCCGCGACGTCGGTGGAAGGCTGCGGAAACGTCACGTCCGGCGACGCGCGCAGGCGCGGCTTGAGCCCCGAGTCTGGCACCCAGCGCGCGAACAGGATCTGGTAGCCGCCCATGCCACGATCCGCCCACGCGATCCAGGCGTGACCATCGGGGGCGGCGGCGATCGCGGGAGGCAGGGGCGAATCGAGCGTGTCGTTCACGGTGAGGACCGGACCTCCGGGGGCGCTGCCGGGAAACGACGCGAACCTGATCCTGGGCAGCGAACCGCTGGCGTCGAGCCAGGCCACGAACACGACGCCTCGCGCATCGGCGGCGATCGCCGGTGCCATGCCGCTGCCGGGAAGCGGAGAGAGGCGCACATCCTGCGTCCACGAACCGGCGACGAGGGCGCGATAGTAGACTTGGGGGAGGCCATCGCGCACGTCGGTCCACGCGAGGGCCAGGCCGTCGTTGGGAAGCACGGCCAGCACGGGGTCATAGGCTCCGGTCGGGCTCGAGGTCACCGGCGAGGCTGTCGTCCAGGCCCCGCTGAAGGTGCGCGTGCGCAGCAGTACCTGCGCCGTGCCGCTGCGCATGTCCCCGAACGCCTCATATTCGTTCCCGGAGGGCGTCACCACGCCGTGGTGGCCGCGGCTCGCGCCCGAGAGCGGCGCGTAGGCGGCTTCGGTGTAATCCTCCGGAGCCTACCAGCCGGCCCCGCGCACGTGCAGGTAGGCGACGGTGCCCGAGGCGGCACGCAGGATGGTGTCGATCCGCAGCCCCGAAGAGGCGCCCGCAAAGGTGCGCAGCCATGGCCTCGTGTCGTCGTCCAGCCGCGAGATGCCGGCCGTGCCGGGGAACGCGTCACCGCCGTCGCCCCGGTTGGTGCCCGTAGCGAGGTCGAAGCGCCCGTCGCTCTCGAGAACGCGGTAGGTGGGCTTGAAGCTCGAGATCACGTGGTTGCCCGGCAGCCCCTCGCCAACGAGCGCATCGTCCAGCTGCGTTACGATGAGGCCGCTCGCGGGCAGGTTCCGGTCGAAACCTTCCTTGTAGCGGGCCTCGATGAGGAAGTGCTCGTTCTGTGGTTCTCCCTGGTAGGTGAGCTCGTACACCGGTCCGCTGCGCGAGAGAGGCGCGATCGCGACCAGCGTGTCCTCGGTCGGCTGCCGCGGGTCGACCAGCCCGAGGAACTGCATCTCCCAGCCGCCCGGGTGCACCGGGTACTCGGGGCTGTGGCCGTCGCCGCCGTAGAGCCCCGTGGACATCAGGGACCAGTTGCCAGGTCCGACGTTCGCCCCACCGCCGAGCGTGGAGGTGTCGTAGAGATCGGGCAGGCCGAGCGCGTGCCCGAACTCGTGGCAGTAGACGCCGATCTCGGAGAGCGCGCCGGGCTTGAACGAGGAGAGCTCGGGCAGGATCGTGAAGCGATCGACGCGCACGTGCCGGGTGAGCGAGCCGGGAATCAGGTCGGCGGTTTCAAACGTGCCGCCGTTGCTCCAGCCGCTCGAGAACCGGCTCGTGATCGACCACAGGCTGCGCGGGTCGCGCGTGCCCTCCGCGCCCAGACCGGCGTGGACGATCCACAGCATGTCCACGAAGCCATCGCCGTCGCGGTCGTAGCGGTTCCAGTCCACGGCCGGGTCGGCGGCACGCACCGCATCGAGCACCAGCCCGGCGTCGTTGTTGGGGGTGTAGAGCGCGTTCAGGCCGTTCGAATCGAAGGCGTAGTAGTTCTCGGGATTCGACAGTCTCACGGTCGCAGCAACCTCGCCGCGGAAGCGGATCCGGCCGCCCGTCGCCCACGCGTAGTAATCCGGAATGGAGCCCGTGGCGGTCGAGTGCGTCGTGTCGAGAAGCGCCGCGGACAGCTGGGCCGCCGTGTGTTCGAGCGTGCTGTCGGAGAACCCGACCAGCACGATGGGCACGAACCATGTGGCGCTCGCGGTGCTGGTGGTCAGGGCGGAGTGCTCCGGGAGGGCGAAGAGCCCCTGTGCCGAGGCCTCGCGGACCGCGGCACTCACGCTGCCGTCGGGCGCCGGTGCGGTGGCGTGAGCAGGCGCAGTCGCGCACGCGGCTTCGAGGAGGGCGGCGATGAGGGCGCCACGGATGGCGTCACGGACTCTGG
>CAIXRL010000533.1 GCA_903921835.1 Candidatus Eiseniibacteriota bacterium
CCGAGTACACGTCCGGCGACTCGCTCACCGGCGCGGAGGAGCTGGCGCGCGCGCTCGGGATCCGGCTCGAGACCATCGCCATCCGCGACGTCATCCGCGGCTACGACGCCGCGTTGGCGCGCGTGTTCGCGGGGCTCGAGCCGGACATCACCGAGGAGAACCTGCAGGCGCGCGTGCGCGGCAACTACCTCATGGCGCTCTCCAACAAGTTCGGCTGGCTGGTGCTCACGACGGGCAACAAGAGCGAGGTTTCGGTCGGCTACAGCACGCTCTACGGCGACTCCGCGGGCGGGTTCTCGGCACTCAAGGACGTCTACAAGACGCAGGTGTACGACCTCGCGCGCTGGCGCAACACGCGCGGCGCGGTGATCCCGGAGAACACCCTATCGCGTGCTCCCACCGCGGAGCTGCGGCCCGGCCAGACCGACCAGGATTCGCTGCCGCCCTACGACGTGCTCGACGCCATCCTGAGGCTGTACGTCGAGGACGACCGCTCGATCCCGCAGATCGTGAAGCAGGGCTTCGACGAGGGCGTCGTGCGCAGGGTGGCGCGGCTGGTGGACCTGGCGGAGTACAAACGCCGCCAGAGCGCGCCCGGAATCAAGATCACGCCGCGCGCGTTCGGGCGCGACCGGCGCCTGCCGATCACGAACCACTGGCGGGGCTGAGCGGCGCACCAGGAAGCCGGCGGCCACCCCGAAGGGCGGCCGCCGGAAGGGAAGAGCGACCAGGCGCCGAAACGCCCCATCAGAGCGCGGCGACCCTTGCCGTCAGGGTGCGGCCCGCGGTCGTGAGCCGGACGAGGTAGAGCCCCGGAGGCATGTGAGTGCCCGCGGCAAGATCGACCGTGTGCTTGCCCGGGCCGAGCGATCCCACCTCGCGGACGGCAATCCGGCGCCCCGCGATGTCGAGCAGTTCGAGCGCAGCGCCTGACGCATTCGGGAGCGTGAAGCGCACGGCCAGCGGGCCTCCCCGCAGGGGGTTCGGGCTGATCCCGGTGAGCGCAGGGCCAAGTGCGGGTTCGAGCGCCGGGCGGTCGACCCACGTTTCGCCGTAGTAGCGCTCGCCGCTCCCGTCGGGAATCCCGAGTCGGTAGCCCAGGTGAGTCGCCGGGACGTCCGCGTGGTCCACGTACCGCAGATAGCCCGTG
Source organism: Candidatus Eiseniibacteriota bacterium (assembly GCA_903921835.1). Lineage (GTDB taxonomy): Bacteria > Eisenbacteria > RBG-16-71-46 > RBG-16-71-46 > RBG-16-71-46 > CAIXRL01. The sequence goes on from CAIXRL010000533.1 coordinate 1,151, forward strand.
CCATCCGCGGCGACCTCGCCGATGGGCGTCCAGCCATCACCGTCCGAGGAACGATAGACCGTGGCCGCCGCGGTCGTGCTCGCACCCGCAAACCACGTGAGCGTGACGGCGTCAGCACCCACGTCGGCGCTGACCAGCGAGACCAGCGCGGGAGTGGTGTTGCCGCCCCAGATGCGCTGGCAGTAGATGTCGGCGTTGGTGGTGCCGTTGCGGTAGTCCTGCCACGCGACGATCGCGCCGCCCGCCTTGTCCGAAACGATGGTGGGCTGGGACTGGTCGTTGGCGGACGTGCACATGGGGACGCCATTGCCCGCCCATCTGCCCTCGCCTGCGTTGGTGATGCGCAGCGCGTAGATGTCGTAGTTCGCGCCCCCGCGGTGGTCCTGCCAGGCAATGATCGCCCCGGGCTCGCTGTCCGCATCGTCCACGACGATGACGGGCGAGCCCTGGTCGCCGGTGACGGTACAGATCGGCACGCCGTCAGCCGTCCACTGGACCGCGCCGGCGGCGGAGACGCGCTGGGCGTAGATGTCTCCGGCGTCGCCGCGAGCGTCCTGCCAGGTGACGATGGCTCCACCCGCCCCGTCCGCGATCATTGCAGGCGCCGTCTGGGCTCCTGTGGTGGCGCATAGGGCCGCGCCGTCGGTCGGCCAACCGACCACGATCGCGCCCGCCGACGAGATGTGCTGGGCGTAGATGTCGGCGTCGCCGAGCCGGCTGTCCTCCCAGGCGATGATGGCCCCGCCCGCGTCATCCGAGACGATGGCGCGGATCATCTGGTTGCCGGAGGCGGTACAGATGGCCACGCCGTTGGTCGTCCAACCGACCGCGCCCGCTGACGAAACGTGCTGGGCGTAGATGTCGTGATTGGTGTTACTCCGGAAATCGTCCCACGCGATGATGGCTCCGTCGGCGTTGTCCGAGACCACCAGCGGGGTTCCCTGAAGGTACGCGGCAGCGCAGACGGCCACTCCATTGGCGGCCCACTGGGCCGCTCCCGAGGACAGGATTCTCTGCGCGTAGATGTTGCTGGTGCCGCCCCGCGAGTCCTGCCAGGCGATGATGGCCCCGTTCGCACCGTCGGGAGCAAGCGCGGGGTAGCCCTGGAAGTAACTGTGAACGCAGACCGGGGCGCCATCGGCCGTCCACTGGACCACGCCGTCGGCCGAGATTCGCTGCGCGTAGATGTCGTAGTAGGTGCTGGTGCTGCCCCCGCGGCGGTCCTGCCACGTGATGATGGCCCCGCCCGCGCCGTCCGAAATGATGGCCGGGTTCGACTGGTCGCCGACGGCCGTACAGATGGCCACCCCGTTGGCCGCCCACCGCACGGTGCCGTCCGCCGCGATCCGCTGGGCGTAGAGGTCGGCCAACGTGGCGCTGGCGGAATAGTCCAGCCAGACGACGATGCTCCCGCCCGAGTCGGCCGGGGCGCTGACAGGCGCCAGCTGATTCGCTGTCGACACGCACAGCGGGACGTTCACGAACGGCGTTTGCGGCTCTTGCATGACGGCGCAGGCCGGGCGCGGCATCAGGAGCGCGAGCCCGAGCAGGCCCGCACAAACGGCACGGGATGTTGTTGTCGTGTTCTGCATTGCGGCCTCCGGGAATGACGGGCGGATACCAGGGAACGGGTGTGGGAACATGAGGCGAATCTCCATGCAGGGGGCCGGAGCGCAGGCGGTGCGGCCCGGTCGACGATGCCGGCCGGAGGACAGCCCCTTCCGAAGGCACCGCATCCCGCAATATTGCCGGGTCGCGGCTTCGGGTCAACTCATCCGTCGCGCAACCCGGGGGCGTGTGACTCCCGGCCCCCGGACGGCGCGCGGGCCTGCGGGCGGCTACAGAAACCGCTCCACGGCCGCCAGGCTCGCCAGCGAGATCGCGAGCCACAGCGCCACGCCCTGGACGAGCGGTCGCGGGCCGACGGCGCGCAGGGCGGGCCGCGTGAGGCCCGCGCCGATCAGGAACAGCGTCAGCGTGAGGCCGAGCGTGGCCGCGTGCCGGATCGCCCCGTACGCCACGACCGGCCCCGGGAACATCGTGCGCACGCCGGCCGCGGCAACGAACCCCAGGATGAACCACGGGAAGCTCATCCTCGCGCCGCTCTTGCGCCGGCGCGCCGCGAGGCCCAGCGCGAGCGGGAAGATCCAGAGAGCGCGGGCGAGCTTGACGGTGGTGGCAATGCGCAGCGCCTCGTCGCCGTAGCGGGCGGCCGCGCCGACGACCGAGCTGGTGTCGTGGATCGCGATCGCGGCCCACAGCCCGAACTGGCGCTGGTCCATGCCCAGCGCGTGGCCGAGCGGCGGGAACACGAACAGCGCGATCGAGTTGAGGATGAACACCGTGGCGAGCGCGACCGACATGGACTCGGGCGACGCCTCGATGACCCCACCCACGGCGGCGATCGCGCTGCCGCCGCAGATCGCCGTGCCCGACGACACGAGCAGCGAGGTTTGCGATTCCACGCGCAGGGCCCGCCCGAGCAGCGTGCCCAGGACCAGCGTCCCGGCGATGGTGGCAAGCGTGAAAGCGAAGCCGGTGCGCCCCGCGTCCCACACGGCCGCCAGGTTCATTCCGAAACCGAGCCCCACGACCGAGGCCTGGAGCAGGAACTTCGCGGTACGCTGGCTCAGGGTCGGCAGTGGATTGCCGAGCGTGAGCGCGAAGGCAAGCCCCGCCGCGAGCGCCACCGGCGGCGTGACGAAGCCGCCGAGCATGGCGAGCGCGAGCACGACGAAGAGTGCGGCGAGCGGCTTCATGCCGCGCATCATGCGCGAAGCGCGGGCGCGCGACCAGAACG
>CAIXRL010000534.1 GCA_903921835.1 Candidatus Eiseniibacteriota bacterium
AGGTAGACGTTGCTGCCGCTCGACCTGCGCACGTAGAGCGGTCCGACGACCTTGACCAGCGTGCACAGCCACTTGTCCGAAGCCGTGTTGGCGACGTTCCAGTTGAGCTGCGTCGTGTTCAGCAGCTGGGGCGTCATGATGGTCGAGGTGCCCAGCTTGTTCACGACGATGTTGGTGTTGGTGACGCCGTTCGGTCCCACGATTTCCTTGCTGCCGTTGAAGTTCTCGACGGCGCCGATGGCCACCTGGACCGAGTCGCCCAGCGACCAAGCATACGGCGTCGAGTTGTAGTTGCGACTGCCGCAGTACACGTCCATGCCGATCTGCTCGCGCAGGGTGGCATTGCTCTGCATGTAGAAACCGAACGTGCTGGGGCGAACGTCGAACGCGGTGATGATGCCGGTCACGCCGTGCACCGTGTCACCCACTGCAGAGGTTCCGCCGAGCGGCTGGCAGGAACCGGTGGCCCAGATCTGGTGAATCGTCACCGTATCCGGGCACGTGGCGTTCGGATAGGTGATGAAGGCGCTGGCGCTGCCCGCCATAACCAGCAACCCGACAAGACTTGCTGCGAGCGTCGTGATTCTCTTCATGTTAGGCACCCCTTGGTTGAAGTGGAAACCCTGTGAGCCAATGGCCTTTGGGGCACTGACGAAACCGGGAGTCTGGGTGCTGCGACTTCTGCTACGCAGTGTTCACGGGGCAGCCCACCTGCGGCTTCCCGCCAAACAATCACCTTGGAAGAGGTGAGGGAACTGCAAAAAAAAGTGTACTGCCGCAGTGGCCGGCAGGCAACTGGAATTCATTGGAACCAACGGATTTCCGTTGCGTTTCCGGATGTGCGACGGCCCAGCGCCCTGCCGGCGCGAAGCAGCCGGCCACCTCTCGGGGCCGGCACCACGGCATGGTGCACAACACCGACTTACAACGGCATCTCCACTTCTACTAATGAATCAGGCCAAAGTCCTTGAACACCCTGGCCAGGAACAGGGGGGCGCCTCTGGTACCCGGGCGCAGGATGGGCAGGGAAATGACCACGGCACGCCCACCCGACGGCTGGCGAACCGAGACCCCGACCGGCAGGCTGTCCACGTTCGCGGGAGTCAGCGTCCCCGGAACGGCCAGCAGCGCAATGTCCGAACGGCTGTTCACGTTGAAGACGCGGATGCCGCCAGAACCATAGCGAACGTTCTGCGCCTGCTGGCTGAGCGTGTCGGAGTACATGTCGCTCACGAACAGGCCCGCCACGTTGGCCCACCCACCGGTGGAATCATCGGTGGCCGGCCGATAAAAATTCCGCAACGCGGATTCCGAGTTGCAGTCCAGGTAGGTCTGGGCGAACGCCTGGGTCAGGGCTCCCGGCGTCAGGACCCCCGCCACCATGTACTGCCCCTCGATGTAGAGGTTGCCCCCCGTGCTGAGGTAGGACTCGAGGGCGGGCTGGAAGGTCTGGATCAGGCCCGGGACCGAGTCGATGGCGGCGCGGTACCAGATGACCGCGTCGTACAGGTTCATGGTCTCCACGGCATCCAGTTGCGTCTTGAACGGCTGGAACGCCTCCACACGCATGACGGTCCAGGAACCGACCGGCAGGTTCCGGGTGGCCGTGTTCGTGTAGAGCGAGTCCATGATACGCGACGGCTCGATCTTCGGCACGTCGTTGATGATGAGCAGGCGGCCGGGCCGGTGACCTGGCGTGTAGTCCGGGTTGGGCACCGGTGGACGCACGATCCACGTCGTGCTGATCGTGTTGCCCGCCATGCCGCCGTCGTCGATGGCCTGCACGGAGATCGTGCGCGGACCCGTCGGCGTCCATATGCTGTCCGCACCACGGGCGACCTTGAAGCGATTCGACGGCACCGTGAACTGCAGGTAGCCCGTCACGATGTCGGGTGTGGCCTCACGACCGTCGAGCCAGATGCGATACCGGGTCAGCGCCAGGTTGCCGTCGGGATCCGAGATGTTCCAGCCGACGGTGACCGCCGCAAAACTGGTGTCGGACCGGTCCCCGTGGTTCGGCAGGAACCGCCAGGTAATGACCGGCGGGTGATTGCGGAACAGGAACGTCTGGACCGCCGGATGCGGATCGCGCGCGCCGAGGTTGTCGATCGCGCGCACGTAGAACGTCGGCCGGGCGTGGCCCGCGGGCGTATAGACAGCCACCACGCTGTCCGCAGCCGTCGTGTAGTGCCAGGCGGAATCCGCCGCGACGGTGTCCTCGGGGTTCACCATCTTGGTCTCGTAGCCGCGGACGTAACCGTCGTCGTCGGTACCGATCCAGTACAGGTGCACGAGGTGGTTGACGGTGTCCACCGGCCCCTGGACGAAGAGGAGCGTCTGCGGCGGCTTGTTCCCCACCGGCACCCCGGTCAGCTTGTGCGAGCACCCGAACAGCGCGAACAGGAACGTCGCGGCGGTGGCGAACAGCGCAGTAGTCGTGATGAGGCGACGCATCTCAGAAGTTCTCCCGATCCGACTTGACGAGCAGGAACTTGCCCGCCTGTCGCTTGCCGGTCTGCTTGTCCTCGACCACCCACAGGTACAGACCGGTCGCGGCCGCCTGCCCCTTCTGGGTGATCAGGTCCCACCCGAACATGGTGCCCGAGAGGTTGGACCGCAGGTCGCTGCCGGGCTGGTAAAGCCCGCGCGCGTTCCGGCCGTCGTACGTGGCTCCGTTGAAGTCCGTCTGGTAGACGAGCGAGCCCGAGAGCGTGTAGATCCTGAGCGTGGACTGCGTGGGCATGTTCGCGAACCAGAGGTAGTGTGAGCGCGCGACCTGCCCGGCGTCCCACGCCGTCTCGACGCGGTACGGATTGGGGAACACGGTCACGCCCGTGCCGGCGGCCTCGGTGGCGGTCGGCCCGGGCACCAGCATGACCTCGTTCTGGGCGACGCCGGATTCCAGCGACTCGATCTGCGACGTGCCCACGTCGTACGAGGTCACGGCGCCCCAGTACTTGAACCCGTCCCGGAGGTTGCTGAGCCGATAGCTGTACTTGTAGAGGGTGCCGTCCGGGCCCACGTAGGGCGGCCGAAGCACTAGCGAGTCCACGCCCGTGTTGAAACCCGTCGTGTCGTTGGGCGGGTACTTGAGGTCGAACTGCGCCACCATGTGCAGGTTCTCGCGGTCCTCGCCGACGTAGATCCGGTACCCCTCGAAGTCCTTGGGGTTCGGACTGGTCGGGTCCAGGAAGCCCTCGGGGGCATCGTTGAAGAAGTAGTCCACCGCGTGCTGGTGGGGCACGACGATCAGCTTCGGCGAGGGCGGCGGCACCGGCACGACGTAGTTCAGGTCGTACGCGCGCTGGGCGACGACCGCACGCTTGACCAGCAACGACTCGACCTGCGTGCTGCCCGGTGCGCCCATGGCATCGGTGGCGGCAAGCATGACGAAGTCCACGCTCACACTGTCCCCGGACGCGATCGGCGCGAAGGGCCCGACCGCGACCAGTTCCACGGGATCGTGGTTGTGCACGGTAAGGGTGTCCGGGGTCGGGGTGAGCTTGATCTTGGTCCCCGCGCTCATGATCGCGAAACGCTCGACGTCCTCGTCGCGATCCGTGGCGGTCCGGTTGTAGTTCCAGCACGCCAGCGTGATCTTCGTGTTCGTCGTGTCGTTGATGTTGCCCGGGCGAACGCCGAGCAGCTTGATGCCCACCATTTCGGGCACGACGTGGTACTGGCAGTTGGTGGGAACCGGCAGGTTGAGGCAGTAGCGCTCGGTGAAGAGCCGCGCCGAATCGATCCAGCCGATCTGCTTCTTGCCGAACCAGCCGGCGTAGAGGCTGGAGCCGGTCTGCGCCTTCATGTCGCCGCTGGCCAGTTCGCTGTAGAGCCCCACCCAGGCGTCGTTCAGCACGGGGCCGTCGTTGCGGATGACATAGTGGAAGAAGAGCATGTGGGCGTAGTCGGAGAATGACCACGCGAAGTTGTACTGGGTCACCGTCACGTTCAGGGAGCGGTGGTTCTCGATATTGCCCGTCCTGTTATTCGAAGGCATGTCGCTGAACCGCGAGATGAAGTCCGCCTCGCTGACGGCCCCCGCGGACGCGAACTGGTCCTGGGGAAGCGTCGAGCGCCGGAAGATGTTGCCCGCGGGGCCGCGGCTCGGCGTGTACTCGTCCCCGGAATAGGGACTCTGCCCCGCCAGCCCGTCCTGGGCCGACGTCGAGACACCGGTGAACGCGCCGTTCTCGTCGTAGCTGCCGCCGCCGATCCAGATGCCGGCACGGATCAGGTGCTGGAGCTGGCTGCCGAGCGGGTACTCGAAGGACGGCGAGCGGTTCACGAAGTTGCTGCCGATGAAGCCGTAGTTCGACAGCGTCATGCCGAGCTTGTTGGCCCTCACCAGGGCCTGCCGGTAGACGATCGTCGTGTCGGTCGGCGTGGCCGCGGCCTCGGCGAGTTCGTCCGCACGGACCTGATCCGCGCGAAGCTCGGCAGCCGTCGGCCAGTGATCTTCGTCGGAAGCGCGGGCACGCGCCGGTGCAGACAGCACCGCGGCCACGAGAACGAGTAACAGGAGCAGTCGCTTCACGGGCGCCTCTTATAACGGATGACCTGGCCAAGACCCCGGTCGCCGACGTAGGCAACGGAATCGTCCACACCCACGCTGACGGGATCCTTGAGCGGCAGGCCGTCCGAGTTGAGTTCGATGTTCACCGTCTGGACGAACTGGCCAAACGGGTCGTAACGCACGACGCGCTGGGCGCCGCGATCGATGACATACAGGTAGCCCTGCAGGTCCGCCGCGACCGCTTCAGGCGCCGTGAACGGCGCGGGCGATCCCACCTCGCTGCCGTCGAAGCTGACATAGCCGCTCGAGACGGCATACGGCGACAGGGTCTTGACCGCCTTGTTGCCGCGGTCGGCCACGAGCAGCCCTGGCGTGCCCCCCCGGCACCACGTGATGCCGCGCGGGTCGGTGACGAAGCCCGTACCCGTACCGGTGCCCGCGAACCAGGTCGTGTCCCGGTGCCAGAGCGCGCCCGGCATATGCACATCCCAGTTCAGCGAATCGGGCTGCAGGCCGGCGTACCGGGGTCCCCGCTCGTAGCGGAAGATCCGGTACGTGAACTGCCACTGGTGCCTGCCGTCCGGCAAGATGTCGTCCACGACCGCCGTGCCCGAGACGTACAC
>CAIXRL010000535.1 GCA_903921835.1 Candidatus Eiseniibacteriota bacterium
CGGATGGTGGTGAGTGGATGCGGAGAGGATACCAGCGACAGGAATCGGGTTCGAACACAGAGTGTCCGGCCGGCCCCGGCCGGTCCCGTCAGCCGTCCGCGGCCGGCGGCAGCAACAGCGTGAGCCGGCGGCCGCAGCCGTCGCAGCGCAGGATCGTCCGCTCGCGCCACGGTTGCCCGAGCTCCAGGTGCAGCGGCAGCGCGCAGGCCGGGCAGGCGCCGTCCGCCCTGACCAGCGTGCGCGCCTCGTGGAAACGCGACCACGCCAGCGCGGGCCCCAGCATCAGCAGGGCCGGCACCAGGACGAAGTGAAGCACCGGGAGGAATACGGCAATGATCGCGAGTCCCCAGCAGGCCGCCAGCGTACGCGCCGCGCGCAGCGTCCGCTCGCGGCGGCCGCGATGCCGCACGCGCACGCTCGCCGCCACATCGGGGCGGCCCGGGTACTCGAGCGCCGCGGCGTGGCCGCGCAGGGCGGGGTCCACGGGTTCGGGAGCGAACGTCACGACGAAACCGTCCCACGCGGGGACGGCGCGGTCGTCCCGGAACCGGCAGCCCGACGGACCCGGGTGCTCAGTCGCGCCCGCCCGGGTAGCGCATGCCGCGCAGCTCGCGGTAGAGCCGCACCGCGTAGTGGTCGGTCATGCCCGAGACGTGGTCCGTGATCCGCAGCAGCCGCTCATAGGCCGGTGCGGCGGCCTGGAAGAGCCGCGGGTAGAGCTGGCGCATGTGCACGCCGCGCAGCGAATCCGCCTCACGCGCCGCGGTGACGAAGATCGCGAGCAGGCCCTGGATGGCCTCGGCCCCGGCCAGCTCCATCTTGAGCACGTCGCGCGCGCGGTAGCAGTGCTCCACGCACACGCCCTGAATGCACTTCATCGCGTCGCGGTGGCGCATCGAGGTGCGCAGGTCCGCGGTGAAGCGGCCCGCGAGGATCCCCCCGCGCGCGGCGTCGAACGCGTTCGCGGCGTCGTGCACGAGCGCGTTGACCGCGATCGCGCGCAGCAGGTCCGCGCGGTCCATGCGGGCCGCGTACTCGCCGCCGGGTGCCAGGTCGGGCGTGCGCGGGTCGCCCGCGGCGAGCGGCGCCAGCAGCTCGAGGAACAACGCCTCGGGCACGTGGCGCAACCGCAGCCCGTCCTCCAGGTCGAGCAGCAGGTACGCGATGTCGTCCGCCGCCTCGGTGAGCCACGCGAGCGGATGACGCACCCAGCGCTCGGGCAGCGTCGAGCCCAGTCCGAGCGCCTCCGCGAGGGTTCCCCACTGCGCGACGTCGCCGTCGAACAACCCGGGCTTGCGCGTGCTTTTCTCGCTCGCTGCGCTGTCGGCGGCGAGCGCCGAGCACGGGTACTTGACCAGCGCTCCGATGGTCGCGTGCGCGAGCTGCAGGCCGCCGGGCCGGGTTGCGCGCTCCAGCCGCGTGACGATCCGGAACGTCTGCGCGTTGCCCTCGAAGCGCAGCAGGTCGCGGCGCTGGCGCTCGGTCAGCTCGTCCCAGAACGGCCGCTCGCGGTCGAAGAACTCGCGGATCGCATCCTCGCCGACGTGCCCGAACGGCGGGTTGCCCAGGTCGTGCGCCAGGCACGCCGCCGCGACGCAATCGCCGAAGTCGCGCGCGTCGAGCGAGCCGCCGACCGCGGGATCGTGCTCGATCTCGCGCGTGCCCACCAGCGTGCCGAGCGAGCGGCCGATGGACGCCACCTCGAGGCTGTGCGTGAGGCGGGAGTGGACGTGGTCATCGTAGGGCAGCGGGAAGACCTGGGTCTTGTCCGCGAGGCGCCGGAACGCGCCGCTGAAGAGGACGCGGTCGTAGTCGCGCTGGAACGGAGTGCGCGCCACGGTGGTGTCTTCCGCCGGCGCGCCAAAACGCGCGGCCGACATGCAGCGCCGCCAGTCGAGGGTCATGCGGGGATGGGTCCTCGGAAACCGGGATCGCGGGGGAACACAACTTGTGAGTATGGACCGGCCTGCCGAAAACACGAAACGGTCGCCGTCCGCCGGTTGGAGACGGTCCCCCTCGAACCAGTTGCCCGGCGTCCAAAGTGGCGGCTAGACTGCGCGAGCCACATTCGCTCCGGCACTTTTCCCGCTGGTGCGTCATGCGCCGAAACTTTCGTTCCCGCGACTCAAGAAAGGCGGTCCGCGCCATGTCGAAGAACAAGCAGTTGGATGCATGGGTGAGCGAAATGGCCACCATGTGCCAGCCCGATGCCGTGGTTTGGTGCGATGGCTCCAGTGCCGAATACGACAGGATGCTTCACGTCATGGAGCAGAGCGGGACGGCGATCCGCCTGGACGAGGGGAAGCGTCCGCACAGCATCTACGTGCGCTCCGATCCGGCGGACGTCGCGCGGGTCGAGGAGTTCACCTTCATCTGCTCGATGTCGAAGGACGACGCCGGCCCGACGAACAACTGGAAGGACCCCGCCGAGACCAAGGCGATCCTCACGCCGCTGTTCACGGGCTGCATGAAGGGCAGGACGCTCTACGTGATCCCGTACAGCATGGGCCCGATCGGCTCGCCCATCGCCAAGATCGGCGTCGAGCTGACCGATTCGCCCTACGTGGTCGCGAGCATGCACATCATGGCGCGCGTGGGCACCAAGGTGCTCGACGTGCTGGGCGAGGGCGAGTTCGTGCGCGGCCTGCACTCGGTCGGCGCGCCGCTCGAGAAGGACGGCCAGCCGGACACGCCGTGGCCGTGCAACGCGAAGACCAAGTACATCTGCCACTTCCCCGAGACACGCGAGATCATGTCGTACGGCTCCGGGTACGGCGGCAACGCGCTGCTGGGCAAGAAGTGCCACGCGCTCCGCATCGCCTCGGTGCAGGCGCGTGACGAGGGCTGGCTCGCCGAGCACATGCTCATCCTGGGTATCACCAACCCCGAGGGCGTGAAGAAGTACATCGCGGCCGCGTTCCCGTCGGCCTGTGGCAAGACCAACCTGGCCATGCTGCAGCCCACGGTGCCGGGCTGGAAGATCGAGACGATCGGTGACGACATCGCGTGGATGAAGTTCGGCGCCGACGGCCACCTGTACGCCATCAACCCCGAGTTCGGCTTTTTCGGCGTGGCGCCCGGGACGAGCCTCAAGAGCAACTTCAACGCGATGAAGGCGATCGAGCGGAACACGATCTTCACCAACTGCGCGCTCACGCCCGACAGGGACATCTGGTGGGAGGAGATGACCGACACGCCGCCCGCCGAGCTGACCGACTGGCTGCGCCGGCCGTGGACGCCGGCGTCCGGCCGCAAGACGGCGCACCCGAACGCACGGTTCTGCGCTCCCGCGAGCCAGTGCCCGGTGATCTCGAGGGAGTGGGAGGACCCCAAGGGCGTGCGGATCGACGCGATCCTCTTCGGCGGCCGGCGCGCCACCGTGGTGCCGCTCGTCAACGAGGCGCTCTCGTGGCAGCACGGCACGTTCCTCGGCTCGATCATGAGCAGCGAGACGACGGCGGCCGCCGCGGGCGCCGTGGGCGCGCTGCGGTTCGATCCGTTCGCGATGCTGCCGTTCTGCGGCTACCACATGGGTGACTACTTCGGTCACTGGCTCAAGATTGGCGCCAAGGCCGATCCGGCCAGGCTGCCGCGGCTCTTCAACGTGAACTGGTTCCGCAAGGGCGCGGACGGCAAGTTCCTGTGGCCGGGCTATGGCGAGAACAGCCGCGTGCTGAAGTGGGTGTTCGAGCGCGTCGCGGGCACGGGCAAGGCCGTGGACACGCCGATCGGCCGTCTGCCGGCTCCGGGGTCGCTCGACCTCGCGGGTCTCAGCGTGCCGCCCTCGGCGATGGACCAGGTGCTCAAGGTGGACATCGAAGCGTGGCTGGCCGAACTGCCCGCGGTTCGCGCCCACTACGAGAAGTTCGGCGACAAGCTGCCGCAGGGCCTGAAGGACGAACTGGCTGCGCTGGAGAAGCGGCTGCAGGGCGCGGGCGCGAAGGTCTGAGGCGCGAAGCTCCAACACGCCGGTGAAGTCGCGGCGCCCGGTCCCGGGAGGGGCCGGGCGCTCGCGGTTGGGTGCGCGGATCCCGGGGTGAGCACCGACCGGCTGCTGGCGATTGACCGATCACGACCGCGGCGACTAGCCCGGAGTATTCATGAACCGCGAGCCGAGAGTGCGAGATGTGCGTCAGACGCAAGAAGATCGGCCGGCCGCGCCGGAACCGTGTTGCAGACACGATGAGGACAG
>CAIXRL010000536.1 GCA_903921835.1 Candidatus Eiseniibacteriota bacterium
CCACGCCGAAGCCCACGTCGCCCGTCGCGCCCGGGTAAAGCGTGATCTTCTTGCTCAGTACCGGCGGGAACGCCAGCGGCGCGTTGGGAGTCGCGTTGCCGATCCCGACGTTCCCGCCGTTGTAGTAGACGCTCGTGCCGTTGGTCGCCCACGCGCTGCCAGCGAGAGTCGCCCACGCGGCCTGGGCGCCCGAGCCGTTCGACGTCAGCACCTGCCCCGCCGTGCCCGTGTTGCCGCGCACGGCAAACGCGCCGCTCGGCTTGAACGCGAAGCGTTCCTGGAACGTGCCCAGCGAATCGTAGCCCAGCGCGATGTCCGCACTGGCGTTGCCACCGTAGAGCTTGAGGCGCTGGCTCTCGATCCCCAGGCCGTAGTCGCTGCCGCTCGGATCCGGGTAGAGCGAGATCTTCTTGCCCAGGACGGCCCCGAAGCTGAGCGTGTTCGCGGGGTTCGCGTTGCCCAGGCCGAGGTTGCCGTTCTCGAGCAGCGTGAAGCGCCCGCCGACCACGCCGGGCGCGTCCACCACGAACTTGCCGAAGCCGCCGAAACTCAGCGCCGTACCGCCCGAGGTGTTCGTCTGTACCCGAAGTCCGTTGAGCGGGGTGTTGACCGAGAGCCCGTAGCCGCTCAGCACTGAGGGGCTGATATAGACGCTGCCCCTGTCGTAGAGGATGTCGTTCCCGAGCTGCGTCCACTGGCCACTGACCGCACTCCCTACCTGCATCCACATTGGGACGGCCGGCGTGCCGTAGTTGAAGTAGAAACCCGAGGGAGCGTCGGTCTGGTAGATCAGCAGGCCCGTCGCGGGCGCGACAATCGTGGCGCGCTCCAACGCCAGCATGCGCGGCACGAGCAGGCCCTTGGCGTGCGACGACAGGTCCAGCAGCGCCGAAGTATCCGCGGCGGCACCGGTGGCGTTGATGCCCACGCCCTGGGAGAACGCGGACGCCGCGGACAGCAGGATGAGCAGGGCGATCGCCACGGCGATGGTGCGATGTGAACGCATGGGGTCGGAGCGCCTTTCGGGGCAATCGAAACGTGAGCCGAGGGAGCCGGCCGGGAGCCGGTAACGCGCAGAGAACGACCCGCTACTTGATGACGATGATCTTCCGCGTCTGTGCGGCGCCCCCGGCCTCGAGCCGGTAGAAGTACATGCCGCCCGCGAGACGGCCCGCATCGAGCGTCGCGACGTGGTAGCCCGCCTCCTGCATGCCCTGCGCCAGCGTCGCCACGCGTTCGCCCAGCACCGAGTAGAGCGCGAGCGACACCGCGGCACGCTTCGGGAGCCCGTAGCGGATGCTCGTGGTACGCACGAAGGGGTTCGGCGTGTTCTGGGCCAGCTCCAGCGACCGCGGCGCGCCGGCGAGGCCCGGCGGGTCCACCGCGAGCAGCGCGCCGGGACTCGCGAGCGTCCACAGGCCCGTGTTTGCGCTGACGATGTTGTCCACCGCCGGGTAGGCCGCATTGTCGGTCGTTCGCGCGCCCAGCTGCGCCGCCCACGCACCGCCGATGTAACGCCACGCCAGCGCGCTGGTGGCGTTGCCGAACGAGCGGTCGAACGAGGCGCCCGCTTCGTTGCCGTTCCACTGCACCGTGTACGCGACCGCGCCGTCGGTGCCGGGCGCGTTCGCCGACACCGCCCAGGCGCGGGTGAGCGACGCGGCCGGCGTCAGGTTGGCCGCGGGCGGCGCGTCGAGCACGGCGATGCGGAACATGTCCGCGCCCGTGCCGGTGCG
>CAIXRL010000537.1 GCA_903921835.1 Candidatus Eiseniibacteriota bacterium
CGTCGCGCTTGTGCTCGACCAGGCGCTTGGCCTTCTCGATCACCATGTCCGCCACCTGCACGTGGCGCTCGGCCGGCTCGTCGAACGTGCTCGACACGACCTCGCCCTTCACCGTGCGCTGCATGTCGGTGACTTCCTCGGGGCGCTCGTCGATGAGCAGCACGATGAGCATCATCTCCGGGTGGTTCTCGGTGATCGCGTTGGCGAGCTTCTGCAGCAGGATCGTCTTGCCGGCCTTGGGCGGCGAGGTGATCAGCGCGCGCTGGCCCTTCCCGATCGGCGACAGCAGGTCGATGATGCGCGTCTCGAGGCAGCGGTCCCGGGTCTCGACGTTGATCTTCTCGATCGGGTAGAGCGGCGTGAGGTTGTCGAACAGGATCTTGTCCCTGCCCGCCTCGGGACTCTCGAAGTTCACCGCCTCGACGCGCAGGAGCGCGAAGTAGCGCTCGCCCTCCTTGGGCGGTCGCACCTGTCCCGACACGGTGTCGCCGGTGCGCAGGTCGAAGCGCTTGATCTGGGAGGGCGAGACGTAGATGTCGTCCGGCCCCGGCAGGTAGTTGTAGGTCGGCGAGCGCAGGAAGCCGTAGCCCTCCGGCAGGATCTCGAGCACGCCCTCGGCGAAGATGAGGCCGTTCTTCTCCGTCTGCGCCTCGAGGAGCTTGAAGATCAGTTCCTGCTTGCGCAGGCCGCTCGCTCCCTGGACGTCGAGACCCTGGCAGAGCTTGAGCAGCTCCGACATCGTCCTGCCCTTGAGCGTGGTCAGCTCGAGCGTCTCGGCGGACGGATCGGCGGCGGGGAGGGTGAGCGGCGTTTCCTGGGAATCCATGGAAGGGATCGCCTCGCGGGGGAGGGTGCGCTCGCGCCGACCGCGAACGGCAGCGCCCGAAGGGCGTTCCGATACGTGCGGCGAGGGCCGTGGGAAACGGGACGGGTTGCGTCCCGCGGGCCGTGTGGATGTGGATGACGTCTTGAGGCGGGAGTTCGGCGTTCGTGCTGGCTGGGGACGATCCGGGTTCGGCCGTGCGCGAGGGCGCGCTCGAAGCCGTGACCGTAAATTTAGGGTTCCTCTCGCGGAGGTGTCAAGACCCCGCGTAAGATGCGCCGCCGGATTCGAACGGAAACATCGGCACGATGGCGCCTCGTCTGCAGTCCCGCGCCGTGCAAATCGAGCGTCCGGGGCGATGCCTTTCGCGGCCGCGCGAGCGCATGCCGCCCGCGGCTGCCGTTGCTGCCGATGCCGGAATTCCGCGGATTTCGCGGTCGCGCGGCCTCGGGAGCTCCGCCGGCGGGCGTGGCACCGCGGTTGCTCCATTCACAGGGTGCGGGACGCGCCGGTCGCGTCCTACCTCCGAGCCTGCCATCTCCAGCGCGGCCCGCGGCCCGCGACTCAACCGAGAGCGCCCTGGCGCACCCCGCGCCGGGGCGTCCGCGTTTCCGCTCCGGCCGCCGCCCGGGCGGGCCACCGCCCGCGCGAACCGTCAGCGCCGCTGCAGCGCCAGCTTGACGCGCACGACGGGAGGATCTGCGACGCACCAGTCGGGCAGCGTGGGGATCGCGGCGTCCACGCGCACCGTGTCGCGGCGACCGTCGATGCGCAACGGGGCGAGGTGCAGCGAGTCCAGGTGCTGCAGCGCGGCGTACGGTCCGGTCACGTGGACGACCGGAGGACCGAGTATCGCGACGCCGGACCACGCGTAGCCGGCCGCGGGTGAGCCCTCGACGCGGAATGCGACGGGCACGTCGCGGCGGGCACGGCGGTCCACGTCCACCTCGATCACGCGCGGGCCGACCAGGTTCTCGACCGCGAGCGCGCCGCCCGCGGGCAGGGGCAGGTCGCTCGGCACCAGCGCGCGCGTGAAGTGCCCCGGCGCGGCGCCGCCCATGGGGATGCGCAGGCGCGGTTCCCGCACGCGCAGCGAGATCAGCTGCTTGTACGTGCCGCGCAGCTCGGCCTGCACCACCGCCGGCGCCGGCCCCGAGAGCGAGAGCGAGTCGGGCAGGTCGGCGAAGTCGAGCGGAAACGACACCAGCATCGTGCCGGAGCGATCGGTGTACACGTTCAGGTACACGATCACCGCCAGCACGAGCGCCGTGAGCTTGAGCCCGAGGTTGTCGAACAACCAGCCGCGCAGGACGTTCATCGTGCGCAGCATACATCAGCGCGCGCGAACCGCTACTCGGCCGGCTCGCTCTCATCGGCGTCGCCCTCTCCCGGGCGATGCAGGCCGTGCTTCTCCATGCGCGAGTACAGCGTCCGGCGCGTCAGGCCCAGCAGCCGCGCCGCGAGGCTCTTGTTGCCGCGCGCGCGCTCGAGCGCCTTCAGGATGAGTTCCCGCTCCAGGTCCTCGAGCGACAACCCCTCCTCCGGAATCTCGGGCACCCACGCCAGCGCCCCCACCTGCTCCGGCCGCGCGAAGGTCAGGTGCGCGGGTGTGACGGGATCCGGCCCCGCCAGGATGAGCGCGCGCTCGAGCGTGTGCTCCAGCTCGCGCACGTTTCCGGGAAATGCGTAGCCGGCGAGTGCGCGCATCGCCTCGGGAGTGAGCTTGTCGCGGGAGGCGCCGTGCCGGCGCAGGATGTGGTCCGCCAGCATCGGCACGTCGCCGGGGCGGTCGCGCAGCGGCGGCAGCACGATCGGGAACACGTTGAGCCGGAAGAACAGGTCCTCGCGGAACGTGCGCTCACGCACCATGTCCTCGAGCGGCCGGTTCGTGGCCGCCACGATGCGCGCGTCCACGGTGATCGGCTGGTTGCCGCCGACGTGCATGAACGTCTTCTCCTCGATCACCTGCAGCAGCTTCACCTGCAGCGACGGGGGCATCTCCCCGATCTCGTCCAGGAAGATCGTGCCGCCGTGCGCGTCCTCGAAGCGCCCGAACTTCTGCCGGATCGCACCCGTGAACGCGCCCCGCTCGTGACCGAACAGCTCGCTCTCGAGCAGCGCCTCGGGCAGCGCGCCGCAGTTCACCTTGATCCACGGTCCGCTGGCGCGCCGGCTGAGCGCGTGGATCGTGCGGGCGAAGAGATCCTTGCCCGTGCCGCTCTCGCCGCGCAGGATCACGGTCGAGTCCGTCACCGCGACCTTGCGCGCCAGGTCGAGCGCACGCAGCGTTGCGGGCGCCTCGCCGACCACGGCGAGCGCTTCACCGAACAGCCGGGTCACGACGATGGAGTTCAGCTGCCGGTTCTCGCGCTGCAGCGCCTGCTTCTCGCCCGCTTCGCGCAGGGCGAGCGCGATGACCTCCGCGAAGTCGCCCTCCTTCTCGATGTAATCGCACGCGCCCTGCTTGAGCGCGCGGCGCGCGGTCTCCAGCGCCGCATACGCCGTCATCACGATGACGATCGTGCCGGGCCAGCGCGCGCGCACCTCGGCCAGCAGCGCGAAGCCGTCGGGCGGAGCCATGCGCAGGTCGGTCACGACGGCGTCGAAGCGCGATTCGCCGAGGCGCCTGAGCGCCGCTGCGCCGCCGTTGACGAACTCGGCATCGAATCCGGCGTCGCGCAGCTCGGCGGCGGTCAGTTCGGCGTTCTTGACCTCGTCGTCGACGACCAGGACCTTCACGCGCACCCTCGGAGCATCACTTGCAGGCCACGACGATTCCGTACGAGTCGGTGGTCTTGGACCACGGCCCGCCATCGATGCGGACGCTCAGGGCCCCGAGAACGGACTGCTTCTGCAACTGCACGCAATGCATCGGCCCGACCACCTTGTAGCTCGAGCTGCCGCAGCCGCTGAGGCTGTTGGTGTTGTCGACGCTGCCCTGCCAGCACGTGTCTGACTGGACCTCGATTCGATACCGCTTGGAGCATCCGCCGAGCACGACGAGCACGACGCACAGGCAGACGACAGTCAGGAAACGCTGGCTCACGTGACTCTCCCGGGATGACAGCCGGCCCGCCGCGAAGGGCGGCGGTCCACGTCAGTTATCTCCCACCCGCGTCCGGGATTCAACCCCGCGTTCACCCCGCGTCAGCCCGGGCCGTTCACGACCCGGGCCAGCGGGAGTTTCAGCGTGACCGTGGTGCCCTCGCCGGGACGGCTCTCGACGCGCAGCGTACCCCCCGCGCCCTCGGCCGCCCGGCGCGCCAGGAACAGGCCCAGGCCCGTACCCTGCGGCCGGGTGGTGAAGAACGGCTCGCCGACCCTGTCCAGCAGCTCCGGCGCGATGCCCTGGCCGTCGTCCTGCACCCGGATCTCGGCGTCGCGCTCGCCCACCACCAGCGCGACGCGCACGATTCCGCCCTCCGGGAGCGCCTCCAGTGCGTTGAGCACGAGGTTCAGGCTCACCTGCTTGAGCGCCTCCGGCTCCAGCCGCACGGTCGCGGGCACAGTGAGTCCGTCGCGCACCAGCGCGCAGCGACGCGCGCGAAACTCGCCCTCGAGCAGGTCCAGCGTCGCGACCAGGGCCGCGGTCGCGTCGCCCTGCCCCTCCTCGTGCGCCTGGCCGCGCGCGAACTGCAGGTAGCGCGACACCGTGCGCACGAGCCGGTCCACCTCCTCGACCACGGATTCCGCCATGCGCTCCGCTTCCGGTTCCAGCTTGCCCAGGCGGCGCGCCGAGCCGCGGATGATGGCCAGCGGGTTCTTGATCTCGTGCGCGAGCGTGGCGGTGAGCTGGCCCATCGCGGCGAGGTTCTCCGCGCGCGACAGGCGGCGCTCGAGCGCCAGCTGGCGCGAGGTGGCGCGCATCAGGATGCCGGCGAGCACCGCGATCGCCGCCACGCTGAGCAGCGCCACCAGCGCGAGGCGGTGGCGCAGCCGCAGCAGCTCGGGCTCCCACGTCGGCCGCGCCTCCGCCACGAGCACCGCCACCACGCGCCGGCCGGCGCGCACGGGCGCGAACGCCGCGCACGCCTCCGTACCGTCGCGGCGGAACACGGCCGAGACCTTCGCGCCGGCCAGCGCGCGGCCCAGCGCGGCGTGCGCGAGCGCGTCGTAGCGCGAGTGCGCGAGCAGCCCCCGGTCACCGAGCCGGACATCGTAGAGCGTGGCCCGCGCCGTGTCCACCAGCGCGAGGTTCGAGAACCCGGTCACCGAGCACAGGTTGTCGAGCTGGGCCTGCAGCGCGAAGAACCCGCCGCTCTCGGCCCCCAGCCGGCGCACGTCGGCTGCGTCCTCCGGGCTCACCTCGGAGGCGGCGATGTCCGCGACCTTGGCCAGGCGCGACTCGAACTCCTGCTCGAACGCCACGCGCAGGCCTTCGTACGCGAGGGCCGCGGAGATGATCGTGGCGAGCGCGGCGGCGAGCGCGAAGCCGAGGACGACGGTCTGGGTGCGGTGCATGGTGTTCCTAGCCCGGACAACTCATGAGCCCGCCGCCTGCGAGCGCGATCTGCGCGTTGTCCGCTGCGAAGCTCGACCGGCCGCTGCCCTCATCGTGACGGCAACACGGTTCCGGCGCGGACGGCGACCCGCGCGGACGCGGCAACCATCCAGTCCGCCACCTCCGCGGGCGTCCTCAGCCTGCCGTCGAGCACCTGCAGGACCAGCGCGCGCGTGATGGCCGTTTCACAGTGGGTGTCGACGGTCACGCCACCCGCCTGGTGGGGCAGCTTGACGATGAAGGGCACGCGCTGCCGCTCGATGACGTGGTCGAAGGCGTTGACGCGCAGGTGGTGGTCGGACGAGACGACCACCAGCGCGTTGTCCCACGTTCCCGCCCGCTCCATGGCACCGCGCACCTCGCCCAGCAGCCGGTCCACCAGCGCCAGGTTGTCCACGTAGCCGCCCTGCACGCTGAGGTTCGCGCCGAAGGTGCGGGCGTGGCGGTCATAGATGTTCAGGCTGTGGGGAACCGGATAGTGCAGGAACACGAACCCGCTGTTCCGGCTCTCCCGCAGGTAGTGGACCACTTCGCGCTGCATCCCCTTGGTGATTGCGATGTGGTGCCGGATCGCCATTGACTCACCGAACGGGGAATAGTACAGCGTCTCCATCAGGCTCCGCAGCTGCATGGCCGCCGTCAGGAAGAGGTTGTCGTAGTCGGCGTACAGGAGCGTGGGGAAGTCCTCGACGACGTCCACGTTTCTGAGCAGCCGTGCGTAGGGGAAGTACCAGCCGAACAGCGCCGTCCTGAGTCCCCGCGCGTGCATGTCGTCCAGGACGGTCCATGCGATCGCGAGGTTGCTGGTGGTTCCGTCGGCCGCGGTCAGCCGCATGTCGCGGGCGCCCAGGGGCTCCGTCTTTTCGAGCACCTGCCCCGTCAGCAGCGCCGGCATGGAGACCGAGGTCGTTCCACCCGGCGAGTGGGCGTGCGTGGCGAAGACGCTCACGCTCCGCAACGAATCCAGTGCCGGCAGGGACAGGTCCCGGGGCCGGCGCTCGAACGCGAGGCCGTAGTCGAGTTCGTCGAAGACGATCCACACCACGGGAATCGCCGGAGGCTTGTTCAGGTGCTGGCCGTCCCGCCGCGCGTGGGGCAGGAACTCCGCTTCCGACTCCCCGTGCCCCAGCGCCAGTGCGGACTGCCCGAACGTGACCACCATGAACGGGACGCACAGGAGAGACACCACGTGGGGCTGCCGGGTGATCGCGTCCCGAGTCCGCACGAACACGAACACGACGAAGGCCAGCACCACCAGCAGGCCGGTCCCGAGCAGCACCGCCCCGGCGGGTCCGAGTGCCATGAACACCGTGCCGAGCGACCAGTCGTAGTTGCTTCGTATGCCGTTCAGGACGAAGCACAGGGTCAGGCCGTGGAGGAGCGGCCAGATCGCGACGGCGGTCCACCGCCAGCGGCCGGCCACGAGCACGACACACCACAGGGCCACGCCGAGGACCACCGTGTCGAGCATGGCGGCCACGTAGGCATTGGCCGGGGAATGGGCCAGCCACAGGTCGCGCGCCAGCTTGAAGGGGAGCAGCTGCAGCCACACCTTCATCATGACCAGGTTGGCCAGCGCGACGCAGGACAGCAGGTCCCGCAGCCGGGAGTCAGAGCGCATCACGCTTCACCGCCAGGTAGAGCCAGCGGCCAGTGTCCACCAACTGTTCCTGGCGAACCACCTCGAAGTGCCTTCCCAGCTCAACCTCGAACGCGGCCCGGTCGAGCCACGCGTACAGGGCGTCGCGCCCCCGCAACAGCCGCTTGAACTGGGGATCCTCCGGCGCGACGAACTCGATGACCAGCCACTTCGTGGTCAGCCTGGCCGCCTGCTCGATGATGTCCGCCAGCGGAATCGCGTCGGTCACCAGGAGATGGTGGACCACGGCCAGCATCAGCAGGGCGTCGAAGTACCCTTCGGCGCGCTGCAGGAAGGAGGGAGTCTCCTGGTTCCGCCAGCCGAGCGCGGGAGTCGGTCGTGCGAGTTGCACCACGAGCGGCAGGATGCTGGCCTGCTCAGCCCTCGCCCGCTGCCAGAGGCTGCCCACGACCTCGGGATCCAGGTCGATCGCCACCACTTCGGCGCCCGCTCGCGCCGCGAGGAACGAGAAGTCGCCCGTGTTGCACCCGACATCGAGCACGCGGGCGGGCCGGGATTCCTGCATGAGTTTCCCGACGAACGCGGTCTTCTGGGCCGTGCCGGCCGAAGTGTACGTGCAGGTGGCGGTGTACGTGCTCCAGATGTTCTTGCGGTGCCGGCGCGCGGAGGCGGATCGCATCGTGCGCGAGAGGCTGGAGAACAGCGATCGCAGGATGAACGCGGCCTGCTCGGCGTTGCCGAGCCGCTTCGGGGCGTAGACGCGGTCCGCGTCCCGCTCCGCGCGCGCCGAGAGCAGGACCGGCATGGTGACGTTGCCGAGAAACGGCGGCGTGATGCGCGCCAGGGGGCCGAGCAGGCGGTACGCATCTTCGGGTTCGACGCCATCGCGATGGGCGAGAAAGGTCGTGTGGCAGGGGATTCCGTAGTGCGCGTTCAGCAGCGCGGGCAGCAGGAAGCTCCGGACGAACTGCCCGTGCGCCAGCCACGTCGGGTCGTGTGCGTCGCGGGATTCGAACGAGAGCACGTCGACGAAGACCGGCCGCGCGCCCTGGAAGAGAATGTTGAACGGGGTGGCGTCCTTCAGGCCGACGCCCGGCGGCGCCTGCAGGCACAGCTGGATCGTGTGCTCGGCGGCGGCGCACAGCATTTCCAGCGGCCACTCGGACGGATACGAGGGAAAGCGGATGACATCGTGTTCCAGGCAGAGGCAACCGACGGCCTCGTGGCCGACCAGCGCGACCGCTTCATCGGCGGGCAGGATGCGAAAACCGGAGACCGCGCCGGACCCACAGAGGGCCTGCACCCAGGGGCCCGTGAGCAGCCCCTCGTGCGCGCCGACGTAGCCGGGCCGGACAATTCGTACGAGGCGGCCGCCGCACGTGACGAGGTAGCCCGCGGGATCCCGCAACGACGCTGGATGCCTATCGCTTGTCACGTGGCGTGAACAGTCGCTTGATGAAGGCGATGATGCGCCGGAAGTAGAAGCTCAGTCCGATGAGGAACGACCCGAGCAACTGCCACAGGAGCAGGCCGGAGCCGGGATCCGCGTACGCATGGGCCGCGGAAGGCATCGTGAGAAAGAGCACGAGGAACAGGACGATGCTGCGTCGTATCACCGGTGCGACTCCTTGTATAGAGAAACGGCACCAGGCGCGGCAGGCCTCATGCCTGCCGTTATCCTTCTCCTGGATCGTCCACTCATCGCAACCAAGACCAATTCCCCCGAGGGGGGAAAGGCCCAACTGGGGAGGTTTCGGCCGGGGCGGGTCTCTACCGTACCCTAGCCCGGAGTATTCATGAACCGCCAGCCGAGAGTGCGGGATGTGCGTCAGCAGCAAGAAGATCGGCCGGCCGCGCCGGAACCGTGTTGTGGACACGATGAGGACAG
>CAIXRL010000538.1 GCA_903921835.1 Candidatus Eiseniibacteriota bacterium
CGCGCGGCTGAGCGGGCGGGCTTCGGCGCCGGGCGCGGTCATCGCGCCGGGCTCCGGCCGGCGTCACGGGACGGAGCGCGGCCCTCGCCCGGCTCGCGCTCATCCCCGTCGTCGCGGTCGCCGCGTGGCGGCGCCACGCGCTCGCCCAGGAGCGCGTCGAACGCCTCGCGCACCGAGCTGAGCGGCACCGCCTCGAGCCCGCTGCCCTCGACGTCGGCCGCCTGCATGCGCGGGAAGCCCGCCCGCACGAAACCCAGCTGCGCCGCTTCGCGCACGCGGGCGTCCAGCCGCGACACCCGGCGCAGCTCGCCCGAGAGACTCACCTCGCCCAGCGCGATCGTACGCGCGAGCAGCGGACGATTGCGGTAGCTCGACGCGATCGCGAGCGCGACGCCCAGGTCGGTGCCGGGATCGTCCAGCGTCAGCCCTCCCGTCACGGCCACGAAGACGTCGTGGCGCCCGAGCTTGAGTCCCACGCGGCGCTCGAGCACGGCGATGAGCACCGCCAGCCGCCTCTGGTCGAAGCCGCTCGTCACGCGCTGGGGCGTGCCGTAGAACGACGTCGAGACCAGCGCCTGCACCTCGACCAGCAGCGGCCGCGAGCCCTCGACGCTGGCCACGACCGCGACGCCGGGCTCGGTGCGCTGGCTGTCCGAGAGAAAGGCCTCGCTCGGGTTGGGCACCTCGCGCAGGCCGGACTCCAGCATCTCGAACACGCCCAGCTCATTCGTGGACCCGAAGCGGTTCTTGGCGGCGCGCAGCACCCGGTAGTGCTGGTAGCGCTCGCCCTCCAGGTACAGCACCGCGTCCACCATGTGCTCGAGCACACGCGGCCCCGCGACACCGCCCTCCTTGGTGACGTGCCCGACCAGGAAGACGGGCGTGCGCGAACCCTTGGCGTAGTGCAGCAGCGCCAGCGCGCACTCGCGCACCTGCGTCACGCTGCCCGCGCCGCCCTCGAGGTCGGCGCGCGAGAGCGTCTGGATGGAGTCCACGATCATCGCGTCGGGCCTGACCTGCGCCGCCGCCTCGAGCACGGCTTCCAGGTCGGTCTCGCACATCAGCAGCAGCGCCGGCGGCACCTCGCCCAGGCGGCGGGCGCGCAGGCGGATCTGCTGCTCGCTCTCCTCGCCCGAGACGTAGAGCACGCGGCGTCCCTCGCGCGAGAGCGCCATGGCCAGCTGCAGCAGCAGCGTGCTCTTGCCGATGCCGGGGTCCCCGCCCACCAGCACGACGGATCCCGCCACCAGGCCGCCGCCGAGCACGCGATCGATCTCGCGCAGGCCGGTGGCGGTGCGCTCGGCGTGCCCGAGTTCCACGTCGGCGAGCGGCATGGGCTTGCCCGCGCGGTCGCCGGCGCCGGCGGGCACCCAGCGCGCGGCGCTCGAGCGCTTCGGGGCTCCGGCCTTCGCGCCCCCGTCGGCGGGCGTTTCGGAGGCCGTGTTCCACCGGCCGCACGCGGGACAGCGGCCGAACCACCGCGACTGCTCGTTGCCGCAGGCGGTGCAGAAATGGCTGGTCTTCGCGGCCTTGGTGCTGCGGTTCATGGGCGGATTCCGCGGGAGCGGGTCAGAAGATCCGGAGGTTGACGTACTTCTTGGGATTCTGCTTGATGTCCGCGATGAGCACGTTGAGCGAGTTCACCGAGGCGCGCACCTCGTCGTAGAGCCTGCGATCGTTGACCAGCTGCGCCAGCGTCCCGTCGCCGTGATCCACGCGCGCCGCAACCCCCTGCACCTGCGCCCTCAGCGAATCGAGCCGGGACGACAGGCGCTCCATATTCTGCGCCGAGCGCTCGATGGCATCCAGCGTGCGCCCGAATTGCGCCTCGCGCCCGGTCGTGAGCGCCTTCGCGGTGGCGCTCGCGGCGCGCGCGTTCTCGAGCGTCTCGCGCAGCAGCGAGCGGTTTTCCGCCACGGCCGCCTCGAGCTGCTCGCTCGCCGCGCGGAAACTCTTCACCGTCGCCTCGAGGTCGCCGCTGTCGTTGAGCCGGGTCGCCACGCCGTCGAGCTGTGCGGCCAGGTGATCCAGCGCCTGCGTCGTGCCGCCGAGACTCGCGAGCACTTCGGGCAGCCCTTCTTCGTACAGGCCGACGATCGTGTCGGCCGGCGCGTAGGCGGCGCCCGTCGTGCGCAGGTCCATGGCGATCACCTTCTCGCCCATCAGCCCGATGTTGCGAATCCCGATGTGGCTGTCACGGGTCGGCCGCACATCGGAGGCCATCGACAGGTCCACCAGCACGTGGTCGCCGGCCAGCGCGACCGTGGCCACGGAGCCCTTGCGGATGCCGTTCACCAGCACTTCGTCCCCGGGCCCGAGCCCGCCCGCCTGCGGGAAGAGCACGTGCCACACGCTGAGGTGCCGGTGCAGGCTGAAGTCCTTGAGCCAGGTCACGCCCCACAGCAGCACGACCAGCGCGGCCAGGACCGTCAGGCCCACCTGGATCTCGGTTCTGCGGTTCACTGCGGTCTCCCTGCCGTCAGAGCGGCTGGATGGGGCCTTCGCTGGAGCCCTCGATGAACTGGCGCACCAACGGATCGGTGGTCTGGCGCGTCTCTTCCGGCGTGCCCGTGAAGACGATTCGCCCTTCGTTCAGCATCGCCAGCACGTCCCCGACATGGTAGGCA
>CAIXRL010000539.1 GCA_903921835.1 Candidatus Eiseniibacteriota bacterium
AACGCACTCTCTTCGTCGGTCGCGATGAAGGTGGACTTCGACCTCGCCCTGCTCGTGATCGCCAGCGGGCTCTACCGCCGCCTCGCCAGGGGCATGCACGGCTACTCAGACGCGCAGGCCCGCCAAATCTTCCGCGACCTCATCGAAATGCCCGCGACCGTCCGCGTCTCACCAGAGCAGATTGCGGTGACCTTCCACCGCCCGACTTTGACACGGTTGGGCACACGCCAGAGCGATCTCCCCCTGTGATCACATGCGTTTAGCCGCCGATCTGCAAATTCTCTCGTGTTACTAGGCGGCGCCGGCTTCCTCGACGGCGTGCAGGCGCGGCGGGAGAGCGACTCCAAGGGTCTTGAGGAGCGCGGGGATACCAGCACGAAGCTCGGTTGTCTGGCGGACCCGGGCGGGCCCGCGCGTGTACTCGACGACCTTGATGGTATCGAGCTGGGCGACGAGGTTGCGCCAGGTGTCGCCAGCGCGGATCTCGGCGATGCGCTCGAGCAGCAGGGCGAGGACGCAGAGCTTGATGTGCGCCTCGATGCGGTGGGGCGCCCAGTGGTAGACCGGGCGCATTCGCAGCCCGGATTTCATCGTCCGCCAGCATTCCTCGACCCGCATCAATTGCTTGTAGCCGAGCGCGAGGTCCTCGGGCGTCAGCGTGTCGTCGTTGGAGGTGACGACCCACTTGCCGTCATAGCGCGCATCGTCAGCCACCGCCGCGTGGTCGATTCGCAGCGCCCCGCCCGGGGTCTGGCGCAGGTAGCGGCCGAAGCGCTCGCTGGTGAGCAGCTCGCAGGTTCGCTTGGAGTGCTCCCCGCCGGCCATCGGCGCCTCGAGTGTGGCCAACTCCGCCTCGAGCAGTTCGAGGAGCTTCGCGCGATGCTTCTCCTGCCGCTCTGCTTCCGCCGGGTTGTGGCAGACCACGTAGCGGCGGCGGCGCTCGCCGTCGCCGACGAGGACCTCCTTGACGCGCAGGTTCTCTCGCACCGGCCGGTAGCGCCCGGCACGCGTCATCACCTGCTTGCTCACCTCGTCGCCAGCCCGCATCTTCGACGCCAGGATGTACTTGCCGCCGCCCAAGGCGAGCTGGCGTCGGTTCTCCTCGGAGTTCATCCCCGCATCGCCGACGAAGACGCAGCGTCCCAGCCTCCAGCCCCTCAGGTCCGCCTTCACCCGCTCGACCGTGGTCACGTCGGTGGTGTTGCCGGGGAAGACCCAGGAACGGACCGGCAGCCCCTCGCGGGTCACGGCCAGCCCGACCGAGACCAGCGGTGCGTCGTAGCGCTTGTTCTTCGCCTTGCCTCGCTTGCGCAGCGGACCGCGGACCACGCCGTCGGGCCCCTTGGTGCTGGCTTCGTCCTCCTCGTCTACCTCGAAGTGCACGTTGGTCGTGTCATAGAAGATGAGGTCCACGTCGGCGTTCATCAGGTCCGCCATCCTGAAGTAGACGGCCCTCTCCAGCTCTGCATGCCGCACGAGCAGGTGGTCCATCGCACGGTAGAGCTGGTGCAGCTGGAGGTCCTGGCCCTCCGGGAAGAAGACCTCCTCCTTGAGCCACTGCTCGTGGCAGTAGAGCTTCGAGTAGGGCTGCAGCGCCCGGTTCGCGGTCATTGCGAAGAGGGCTCGCTCGAATGCCGAGGCCCGCCCGAGCGACTGGTCGATCTCCAACTCGCGCCAGAGTTGCTCGAGCACGTAGACGCCGCCGTAGGGCTTGGAGTCGAGCACACTGACGTCCGGCTCTGCGGCAAGCGCCTCCTCGCCGGGGAACAGCCGCAGGATGCTCCGCGCCAAGCGCTTGAGCTTCTCGCCGTCGAGCCCATCGGCACGGCCGAAGTTGAAGACGACCTTCGCGACGGCGCAGCCCTTCTCCTTGTCCCACTCGTTCTCCGCCAACTGGTAGTAGCGAACGATGGAACCATCGCCGTTCTTCCTCTTCGTCTCTCGTAGGTACATGCCTATGGATGATCCGGCCTCCCGCTATGGCCTGTCAAGGCCCGCCGGCCAATTCGTGTGCCTAGGCGTTTCGGGGTTCGCGGCGAGCCAACCCCGCGGGATCCCTCAGGGTGGGTGCCCAGGGCGGGGGGAACCTTGTCAAAGTCGGGCGCCGCACGGCGCCCAGCTTCGCGCTCGTCGGCCGGTCCTCTCGCGCTGGCGTGCCGCTCGGGCGCCGTCTCCTCGGATAATGTTCGTGTTTCCTCTCTGGGTCGTTCCGGCGGGTAAACCGTATCGCTTATTTTCGTCAGCGGCCCCCACCTGCCGCCGGGCACTTGCAGTTGGTGGCCGGTGGTTGCCGGACGGA
>CAIXRL010000540.1 GCA_903921835.1 Candidatus Eiseniibacteriota bacterium
GTACGGCAAGAAGCTCGAGCAGGTGTTCACGCAGGACAAGTACCAGCTGATGCACATCGAGATGTTCAACAAGGGCCTGATCCACGCCGAGTGCATCGGTGGCGACATCGACCTGCTGCTCAACCAGCGCGCGCTGATCGGCTGCTTCCCGTGGCGATTCGTGGACGGCGAGGCGAGCATCGCGCGCGTGGTGGCGATGGTCGAGGACAAGCGTTACGAGAAGCTCATGGCCACCAAGAAGAAGGCCAAGCTCACGAAGTACGGCGACGTCGCGGGCGCGCGCAATCCGTGGCTCCACGAGGCGGCGAAGAAGAGCAAGTAGTCCACCACCCCGGAATCACCTGCCGGCCACCGCGCCGGCGTCACCACAGCCCGGGCTCATGAATAGGTCGGGCTGGTTCCACGGAGAATCCCAATGGCGATCGACCAGTTGGAAATGAAGCTTCGCCCGCCGGCAGAAGAGCTGGCCGCGTATCCCCCCAAGCTGATCACCCTCGCCTCGGGCGAGAAGATGGTGGTCCGCGAGTGCACGCTCAAGGACGTCGGCGCGCTGCTGATGACCGTCAACCCGCTGCTGGCCGTGTCGAAGGACTACTACGACATCGTCGCCGCGCGCATGTACAGCGAGATCCTCGGCTGGTTCCGCTACCGCGTCGCCAACGAGTTCGTGATCGTGGGCGCGATTGACGGCGTCATCGCCGGCATCGTCACGAGCCGCCACGTCAAGAGCGGGCTGGGCATGAGCCTGCACACGCTGACCATCAAGCGTGGCCTGCGCGTCGGCGCCCAGTTGTTCGCCGCCAAGATGGAGCACCACATCGACTACCTGAAGGAGGACGAGGTCCACATCGTCGCGGAGAGCCCGATCGGCTTCAAGCGCTGGATGATCGAGTACGAGCTCGAGGACCGTTCCGCGCAGTACCCGGACCTCCGCCACGAGCTGGGCGGCGTCCCGACGTTCACGCTCACCCGTAAGCTGTGGGACGGGCTGCGCGCGATCAAGTGCACGGGCTCGCGGCCGATCGACCCGGCGCTGCTCAAGACGGCGGACAAGCTCATCCCGCCCGACGAGTACGTGCAGCTGCCGAACTGGAAGCGGGGAGCCTGATGGCGCCGAGAGTCGGAATCGTCGGTATCGGCCACTGCCGGTTCGGCAACTCCAGCGAGTACGACCTTGTCGATGTCATCGCGTACGCCGCCAACGCGGCGTTCCGCGATGCCGGCGGGTTGAAGCTGCGCAAGGAGGTCGACCAGGTATTCGTCGGCAACATGGCGGGCGGCCTGTTCAACCGCCAGACCTCCGTGGCCTCGGCGCTGGTCAGCCGCATGGACATGGAACCCGTTCCGGCCGAGCTGGTCGAGAACGGGCCCGCCTCGGGCGCGAGCGCGATCCGCATGGGCTACATGGCGATCGCATCGGGCATGGCGGACGTGGTGCTGGTGGCCGCGGGGGAGGTGATGCGCGCGGTGTCGGGCTGGGAAGCGACGGACATCGTGGCGACCATGGCGCACCACGATGCCGAGTACAACATGGGTCTCACGCTTCCCGGCTTCGCCGGAATGTTCACGCGTCTGTACATGCAGAAGTACGGCATGACCGAGCGTGACCTGGCGCTGGTGGCCGTGAAGAATCACGCCAACGGGGCGAAGAACGAGTACGCGCACGTTCAGATCCCGGTGACGATCGAGGCCATTGCCGACGGGCCGGAAGCCAACGTGGTCAACAACTACATCGCCGAGCCGCTGCGCATGTACTCGACCTGCCCCATCACGGACGGCTCCGCGGCGGTGATCCTGGTCAACATGGAC
>CAIXRL010000541.1 GCA_903921835.1 Candidatus Eiseniibacteriota bacterium
CCGCGTCCGAGCGTGCGTCCCGGCGGCCCGCGTCCGAGCGTGCGTCCCGGCGGCCCGCGCCCGAGTGCGCGTCCCGGCGGACCGCGCCCCAGCGTGCGTCCCGGCGGCCCGCGTCCGAGCGCGCGCCCCGTTGGCCCGCGTCCGACCGTGCGTCCCGGCGGCCCGCGTCCGAGCGTGCGCCCCGTTGGCCCGCGTCCGGGTCCGAAGCCTGGTGGCGGCCGCGGACCGCGGCCCCGGCCCCGCTGAGCGAAGAGACGCCCGTGCGCGTCCTGCTCGTCAACGCCTTCCATTACCTGCGCGGTGGCGTCGAGCGCACCTACCTCGACGAGTCGCGCTGGCTCGCGGCGGCCGGCCACGAGGTCGCACACCTCGCCATCCGCGACCCGCGCAACCTGCCGAGCCCCACGGCAGCGAACTTCGCGCCTGCGGCGGATTTCGGCGAGGGCGCGCCCGCGCTGCGGCAACTCGCCCAGCTGCCGCGCACCATCTGGTCCGGGCCCGCGGCCCGTTGCGCCGAGGCGGTGGTACGCGAGTTCAGGCCGGAGGTCGCGCACGTGCACGCGCCGAGCCGCTACCTCACGCCCTCGATCCTGCGGCCGCTCGAGAAAGCCGGCGTGCCGATCGTGATGACGCTGCACGACTTCAAGCCGTGGTGCACGAACCGCATCCTGTTCGCGCATGGCGCTCCCTGCGAGCGCTGCCGCGGCGGCCGCCACTGGCGCTCGCTCGCGACCGGCTGCGTGCAGGACTCGCGGCTGAAGAGCGCGGTGGGCATGGTCGAGGCCTACGCACACGACCTGATGGACGCCTACCGTGCCGTGCGCCTCTGGATCGCGCCCTCGCGCTTCGTGCTCGAGAAGGCGGGTGAGTTCGGTGTGGATCGCGCGCGGCTGCGCCTCCTGTCGCACGGCGTGGAGCGCGGGACGGCGGCCGCGCCGGGGCCCGGCGCGGCTCCCGAGGGGCGCTACGTCCTGTTCGCGGGCCGGCTCTCGGTCGAGAAGGGCGTGCGGCTGCTCCCGGCGCTGGCGATGCGTATCGCACCCGTGCCGCTGGTGGTCGTGGGGGAGGGGCCGCTGCGCGCCTGGCTCGACGCGCAGGTCGCGTCATTGCCGAACCTTCACCTGCCCGGCTACCGCGCCGACGCCGAACTGGCGGCGCTGCGCGCGAACGCCGCGGCGGTGGTCGTGCCGTCGCTCTTCTACGAGCACTTCTGCTACACCGCGGCCGAGGCCCTGCTGGACGCGCGGCCGGTCGTGGCCGCGCGCATCGGCGCCATCCCCGAACTGGTCGAGCACGAGTGGACGGGCCTGCTGGTGCCGCCCGGCGACGCGCACGCGCTCGCCGAGGCGGTGGCGCGCGCCCTCGAGGACCCGCGCGCCGCGCGCTGGGCCGAGACGGGCCGGGAGCGCCTGCTCCAGGCAGGCGCGCCCGCGCTGCACGTCGAGGGCCTGACCGCGATCTACCGCGAGGCGCTCGCCGCGCGGTAGACGCACCGCGCCACGAAGGCTGCGAGGCGACGACCCGCGTGGGCGTCGCCTCGCTCACGCCGAGCCAGCCTCAGGGCGTTCCCGCCGGCCGGCTGTGGACCGGCGCGCGGAACTTCACCTGCAACTGGTCGAAGAGGAACGAGTAGATGTCGGCCGACAGTTCGTTGCGGGCCTTCAGCGGGGTGCCGATGTGTCCCGTGCCGGCTTCGGCCCGCAGCAGGACCGGGAGGCCCGAGTGGGTGGCGGCCTGCAGCCGGGCGGTCATCTTGCGGGAGTGCAG
>CAIXRL010000542.1 GCA_903921835.1 Candidatus Eiseniibacteriota bacterium
CGCGACCACCGCCGTCGCCCGCATGATCGCCGCCGATCCGCTGCATCGCGCCATGTCGTTCTCGAGGACCGGCTACTTCTCCAACGACTGGGTCGCGTGGCGTGCGCGGTCGGTGTCCGGACTTCACGGCGCCGCGCCCCGGCGCTGGCACGACGTGCACGGCACGCCCGTGTTCGTGAACCCCGGGTTCCTGCGCGACGCCTCGGTGCGCTGGCTGCTGCCGCCCGGGAGCGACCCGATGATCGCACCCGCCTTGATGGCCGGCGGCTGGCGCCCGGCGGCGCTCGCGGGCGCCTGCGAGAATCCCGCCGCGCTGCCGCGCGCGCACGCCGTGCCGCGCGTGCTGGCGCTGCGCAACGACGCCGACGTGCTCGCTTCGCTGCCCGACCCCGCGTTCGCGCCCGAATCGCTCGCGCTCACGATCGAGCCGGCGGCCTCGGGCGTCTACGCCGACCCCGCCACGGTGCGCATCGACTGGCGCGAGGACGCGCCCGACCGCATCGCGCTCGCGGTGACCGCGCCCACGCGGGCCTTCGTCGTGCTCGCGGATGCGTGGCTGCCCGGCTGGAGCGCCACGCTCGACGGCGGGCCGCTGGCGCTGTACCGCGTGGACCACGTGTTCCGCGGCGTCGCCGTGCCCGCGGGCGCGCACGAGGTGCGCTTCGCGTACGTGCCGCCGGGGTGGCGTGCTGGCGTGGCGCTGGCGTGGAGCGGCTGGTTGGTGTTCGTGGCGGCTGCGGTGGCGCTGGGGGTGGCGCGGCGGCGCGAGCAGGCACCATCGGCGTCGGGGAGCGGTCCGGCCCGACATTGAGTGGCGGCTGTAATATGCTGTGAAACAATGGTTTTACTGTTGATTGGTCGGGAAATCTTGATTTACTCAATACGTTGAGTAAAACTACTCAACGCCATGAGTAGTCCCGACGAAGTCCATTTCCAGCGCGAGCAGGCACGCACGCTCGGCACGCGGCTCGGCGAACCTCGCCGCTTCCTCCAGGTCATTGCAGGCCCGCGACAGGTTGGCAAGACCACGCTGGTGCGCCAGGCGCTCGCTGCGTTGGCCGGGCGCGGGCACTACGCTTCCGCCGACGAGCCCGCGCTCAAGGACGACGCGTGGATCGCCGCGCAGTGGCAGCTGGCGCGGACGCTGGCGCGCGAGGCGGGCAGGGCGGGAGCCGTGCTCGCGCTGGACGAGATCCAGAAGATTCCCGCCTGGCCGGAGACGGTGAAGCGCCTGTGGGACGAGGATGCGGCCAGCCGCCTGCCGCTGCGCGTCGTGCTCCTGGGGTCGGCGCCGCTGCTCGTGCGCCAGGGGCTGGGCGAGAGCCTCGCGGGTCGTTTCGAGGTCATCGACGTGCCGCACTGGTCGTTCGCCGAGATGCAGGCCGCCTTCGGCGTCACGCTGGAGCAGTTCGTCGTGTTCGGCGGTTATCCCGGCGCCGCCACGCTGACGCACGACCCCGCGCGCTGGGTGCGGTACGTGCGCGAAGCGTTCATCGAAACGACGATCGCGCAGGACGTGCTGATGCTCCGGCGCGTGGACAAACCCGCGCTGCTTCGCCGCGTGTTCGAGCTGGGGTGCAGCCATTCCGGGCAACTGCTCAGCTATACCAAGATGCTCGGGCAACTGCACGATGCCGGGAACACCACGACACTGGCGCACTACCTCGAGATACTCGCGGCTGCCGGGATGCTGACCGGCTTGTCCAACTACCATGGGCACGCCGTCCGGCAGCGCGCTTCCAGCCCCAAGCTGCAGGTGCTCAACACCGCGTTCATGACCGCCATGGCGGGCGGCGGGCTGCCTCCGGGTCCCGAACACCCGGCGGCCTGGGGGCGCTACGTCGAGTCCGCGGTCGGCGCGCACCTGGCGAACGCCGCCGCGGCCGGTGAGTGCGAGCTGTTCTACTGGCGCGAGAAGAACCGCGAGGTCGATTTCGTGCTGCGCAAGGGACGCGCGCTGCTCGCCATCGAGGTCAAGAGCGGACGGCGCCGCGATTCGTTGCCGGGGTTGTCGGCATTTCTCGTCAAGCACCCGAAGGCGATACCGCTCCTCGTCGGCGCCGATGGCGTGCCGCTCGAGGAGTTCCTGCGCGCACCGGTCGCGAGGTGGCTGGAGGCGTGACGCGGCGGCGCGTCAGCGCGCACGCCCGGCCGGCGGCTCCTGAATCGTCCGATCCCGTGGCGCGAGCCGGACCGCCCGCTCGAGGCCGCCCCGAACCCAGGCTACTTCGCGAGCGCCCTCGTGACACCGGCCCGCAGGAACAACCCGCTGTAGTCGGTCAGGTGTGCGCCGCCGCTGCGCGCATGCCGGTAGCCGAAGCCGCCCGTGATCGCGTACCGGGGGGAGATCCATTCCCGGCTGCCAAGACCCAGCTCGTACGCGATGCCGGAGTTCGTGAGGCTGCCGCTTCGCGGTGCGATGCCGGGGGCGGAGACCGACAGGGCGCCGGCCGTGGACGCGCGTCCGATCGACAGCTCGACGAAATCGTTGGACTTGTCGCCGGTGACGAACGCGAAGCGCCCCAGCACGCGCACGAGATTCGCGGGCACGCCGTACGAGACCGAGGTCGAGGCGCCGGTGACCCTGCTGTGCGCGAACAGGCGGTCGTAGCCCACGCCCACCGTGAGACCGTGGCCAAGGTCCCGCCCGGCCGTGGCTCCCAGGCTGAAGCCCTTCGTGACCAGGTTCATCGACAGGCCGGACTGGGCGAGTGCCGAGTTGATCCGGCTGATGTCGGCGTTCACGCCGGTCATGGCGTACGACGCGGCGCTGAAGTTGCCCGAGATCCACCCCTTCGCGGCGGCGCCGGCGAACGCTGGCGCGGCGAACAGGAGCAGCATGGGCAGGATGAGCCTGAAGTTCATGTCCGGTCTCATGAGTGTGGGTGAGAGCAGTGCCCGTCGACGCCGCCCAGTGTAGCGCAGGCCCGGCACCGGCGCCGGACTTCCGCCACCGTTCCTGCGGCGTCTTCCGCGGACCGACATCGCAGGCGGCGAGCCGCTTCCCGCCCCGGCGACCCCGCGGCGCGTGCGCGCTGCGGGGCTCCGTGGCCGGGAAGCGCACGGTGAACGCCGCCGCGACCGGCGAGCGTGAGCGGTTCCACCGGCGGGACCGCGTCCGCAAATGCGGCCTCGTGCCGCGCCGGCGCCGGGCCGCCGCCGCGCGCGGGCCCCGCACGCCGGGGTGCGCGCGTGAGGGTCGCCGGCGCTGCCGTGTGCGCGGACTGCGTTTCGGTTGCGGCGCAGCCCGACGCCAGCGCGGCGAGCAGCACCAGGAGCATCGCTCTGGCATTGCGGTTCATCGTTCGCGCCCCTTGCACGCGGCGGTCATGGCGCGCCTACCTGTACGCCGACTTGAGCGCGCCCCACGAGCGCGCGTGCACGGGAACCGCTGCCGGCAGTTCGCCCTCGATGCGCAGGTCGAAGAAGCCGACGCCACCGGGTCGAGCGCACGCACCGCGACCAGGTTGGCGCCCAGATGCACGACGCCCGGTGGCACGGTGAGGCTCCAGTCGTCCAGGTTGGGACAGCCATCGTGCGTGACGGACATGATGAGCTGGCCGTTCACCCAGACGCTCGCGTCGTCATCGACCGCGAAGCGAGCTGTGACCGGGGCCGCCGGATCGGCCGCGAACATCTTGCGCAGCAGCATGGCGCTGTTGATTGCCCACGACGTGTGGTCGGTGGACTGGACCCCGCAGCCGATCTGGACGCTCCCGAACGCCGCCTGTCCCGTCGCCCACGCGGCATCATCGAACGCGGGCTGCATGAAGACGGTCTCGAGCGCCTCGCCGGGCGTGACCTGCTGGTAGCGCCAGCCCTGCGCCTGGCAGGGAAGCAGTTCCGCGGCCGGGACTGGCGTGGAACCGAGGAGACAGAGGACGGCGAGCGTGGCGGTGAAGATCGGGGCGACGGCCCGGGGGGCGATCAGTAGCGTGTCGTGCATGGTCGCTGTCTTCGTGAGGGTGGGAGCCGGCTTCGCCGCGTCCAGCGCTGGAGGGACAGCACCGGCGCCGGACTCCTGCCGGCGTTCCCCCGAACCGCGCGACAGGACTGCAGTCCGACGCCGGCCTTCCTTGCGCCTCCGGCTGCGGCGTGTGAACAACCTGGTAGGCTGGCTACAGCAGCCGCCGTGCCACGCGGCGCAATCGCGCGAATCCCCGCGAACGGCGTGGTTGCGCCGCGCCGCGGCTCGCCGTCGCGTCGCCGCCCGCCCGCCGCACCTGACGCCGATGCACAAGAATCATTGCGTCAGGACAAGTACTCTTCTACCATTGACGGATGGGCAAGCGCGTGCTGTTGAGCTGGATCGGCGCCACCGACCTGCGGGCGTCCGAGGACGAGGCGAACGTGGGGCAGGGCGCCGTGGCGCAATCGCTGGCGGGCGGCGACCACGACGAGGCGGTGCTGCTCTACAACTACCCCGAGAGCAAGGTCGCGCCGTACCTGCGCTGGCTGAAGAAGCGGACCACGACCCCGCTGCGCGCGAGCCGCGCGCGCCTGAGCAGCCCCACGAACTTCGCCGAGATCCACACGGCGACGGTGGCTGCGATCGAGGGCGTGCTCGCGCGCCACCGGCAGCCGCCCGCGCTGACGTTCCACCT
Source organism: Candidatus Eiseniibacteriota bacterium (assembly GCA_903921835.1). Lineage (GTDB taxonomy): Bacteria > Eisenbacteria > RBG-16-71-46 > RBG-16-71-46 > RBG-16-71-46 > CAIXRL01. Next base: position 4,605 of record CAIXRL010000542.1, read on the forward strand.
GAGCCCGGGCACGCCGGCCATGGCGGCGATCTGGATCATCCTGGCCAAGACGCGCTTCCCGGCGGAGCTCATCGAGTCCTCGCGCGAGCACGGCGTGAAAGTTGCGTCGGTGCCGTTCGACATGAGCGCCGACTTCATCCCTGATCTGCTGCGCGGACCCGACGAGCGCCTCGAGCGCCTGAGCGCCGGCCTGCCGCCCGAGGCGCCCGAGTTCGCCGACATCGTGCACCGCAGCGCGCCCATGAAGCGGCTCGTCGCCATGGCCCGCCTGGTGGCGCCGCGCTCGGTGCCCGTGCTGATCGAGGGCCAGTCCGGCACCGGCAAGGAGCTGATGGCGCGCGCCATTCACCGCTCCGGCCCGCGGCGCGACCGGCCGTTTGTCGCCGTGAACTGCGGCGCGATTCCCGCCGAGCTGGTGGAGTCGCAGCTCTTCGGCCACGAGAAGGGCGCGTTCACCGGCGCGCACGCCGCGCGCCAGGGCTACTTCGAGGCCGCCAGCGGCGGCACGCTGTTCCTCGACGAGATCGGCGAGTTGCCGCTGGCCGCGCAGGTCAAGCTGCTGCGCGTGCTGCAGGAGGGCGAGGTCACGCGCGTGGGCGCCACGAAGCCCGTCAAGCTCGACCTGCGCATCATCGCCGCCACCAACCGCAGCCTGATCGACGAGGTGCACGCGGGGCGCTTCCGCGAGGACCTGTTCTACCGGCTCGCCGTGGCGGTGCTCAACCTGCCGCCGCTCGCCGCGCGCAGCAACGACGTCAGCCTGCTCGCCGACCACTTCCTCGCGCTCATCAACGCCGAGAGCCGGGGCGAGCCCGGCTACCGCGCGCGCAGGCTGGCGCCCGGCGCGCGCAACCTGCTGCTCGCGCACTCGTGGCCCGGCAACGTGCGCGAGCTGTACAGCACGCTGCGCCGCGCCGCGATCTGGACCAGCGGCGAGACCGTGCGCGCCGAGGACGTGCGCGAGGCGCTCATGGAGGTGAGGCGGCCTGGCGCGCGCGAGATCCTTGGCCGCCCGCTGGGCGAGGGGCTGCAACTTCCCGAGCTGCTCGCCGAGGTCGCGCGGCACTACCTGGAGCGCGCGCTCGCCGAATCGCACGGCAACAAGAGCGAGGCGGCGCGGCTCGTCGGCCTGCCGAGCTACCAGACGCTCACGAATTGGATGGAGCGATACGGGGTGAAGGCGGGCGGCGGGGGCGAAGCAGTAGAAGGGTAGGAGGCAGCCTCGTCCCGGGGGCAAATGAAGACCCCGACGTGTGGCCGAAGCCGCACCCCGGGAGGATAGAGGCCGAGCTCCCGTAAGAACTCAGTGGGAAGATGATCGGCAGAACGCCTGAGCAGGTCAGCGGAGTTGCAGCGCGCTCGAAAGTGCCGCTCATTTCCGCTTCGTCCCGCAGTTCGCTAGATCGAAGTGCCGCGGAGCGTTAGGCTGGCGTCAACGTCTGGAGCATCGTCCCATTCGCGCTCGTCCACGTGACCCACAGCTGAACAGGAACCGCCCCCCCATGCTCACCGGTGAGCTTCGCAGCCAGATCGACGGGATCTGGGATGCCTTCTGGTCCGGCGGAATTTCCAATCCGCTCGAGGTGATCGAGCAGATCACCTACCTGCTGTTCCTGCGGCGGCTGGACGACCTGCAGACGGCGGAGGAGAACAAGGCGCTGCGTCTCAAGCAGCCGCTCGAGCGGCGCATCTTCCCGGCGGGCAAGGACGCGAGGAAGCGCCCCTATGAGGACCTGCGCTGGTCGCACTTCAAGCACCTCGAGGCGCGCGAGATGTTCACGGTCATGGACGAGCACGTGTTCCCGTTCCTGCGCGCGCTGGGCGGCGAGGATTCGGCCTACGCAGGTCACATGAAGGACGCGCGCTTCACCATCCCGACGCCCGCGCTGCTCTCCAAGGTCGTGGACCTGATCGACAAGGTCCCCATGGAGGACCGCGACACCAAGGGCGACCTGTACGAGTACATGCTCGGCAAGATCGCCAGCGCCGGCCAGAACGGTCAGTTCCGCACGCCGCGCCACATCATCCGGCTGATGGTCGAGATGACGCAGCCCGGCCCCAAGGACGTGATCTGCGACCCGGCCGCCGGCACGTGCGGCTTCCTGGTGGCGGCGGGCGAGTACCTGCGCGAACACCACCCCGAGTTGCTCAGCGATGCGAAGCTGCGGAAGCATTTCCATCACGGCATGTTCCACGGTTTCGACTTCGACAACACCATGCTGCGGATCGGCAGCATGAACATGCTGCTGCACGGGGTGGAGAACCCCGACGTGGTCTACCGCGACTCGCTCGCGCAGGACCACTCGGGCGAGGAAGAGAAGTACACGCTGGTACTGGCCAACCCGCCGTTCGCGGGCTCGCTCGACTACGAGACCGTGGCCAGGGACCTGCTGCAGATCGTGAAGACCAGGAAGACCGAGCTGCTCTTCCTGGCGCTGTTCATCCGGCTGCTCAAGCCCGGCGGCCGCGCGGCGGTGATCGTGCCCGACGGCGTGTTGTTCGGCTCCAGCAACGCGCACAAGGCACTGCGCACGGCGCTCGTCGAGGAGCAGAAGCTGGAAGGCGTCGTCTCGCTCCCTGGCGGCGTGTTCAAGCCGTACGCCGGCGTCTCGACCGCCATCCTGTTCTTCACCAAGACCAACTCGGGCGGCACCGACCACGTCTGGTTCTACGACATGGCCGCCGACGGCTGGAGCCTGGACGACAAGCGCCAGCCGCTGCTCGCCGAGGACAAGCTGGGCGCGGTGCCCGCGCAGAAGCTGGCCGCGGACGAGCACGCGAAGAACAACCTGCCAGACGTGCTGGCGCGCTGGACGAAGCGGGACACGTCAGAGGCCAAGCGCCTGCGCACAGCGCAGAGCTTCTGCGTGCCCAAGGCCGACATCGCCGCCAACGGCTACGACCTCAGCCTGAACCGCTACAAGGAGGTCGTGCACGAAGAGGTCGCGCACCGCGCGCCCAAGGAGATCCTGGCGGAGCTGGCGGACATTGAGCGCGAGATCGAGCGGGGGATGAAGGAGCTGGGGGAGATGGTGAAGTGAAGCAACTCCGAAAAGCCTGGTGTGAGGTTCATCTCGGCGACGTATGCGAGTTGCGATACGGCAAGAGCCTGCGTGAGGATATCCGCGAAGCGGGCCGAGTCCCAGTCTATGGTTCAAACGGCCAGGTTGGCGTTCACTCAACACCACTTACGAGTGGACCGGCAGTGATCATTGGTCGGAAGGGGTCCTTTGGCGAAGTTACCTTCTCCGCTTCGCCCTGTTGGCCAATCGACACGACTTACTACGTTGATAGTACCGCGACGAAGGCTGACCTTCGCTGGCTTGCTTACCGACTTGCCGCTCTGGGGCTCACTGGACTGAATCGAGCTGCAGCAGTACCGGGTCTCAATCGGGAGGATGCCTATCGCCAGACATTGCTGCTGCCACCCGTCTTCGAGCAGCAGCGGATTGCGGAGGTGCTGGACCGGGCGGAGGCGTTGCGCGCGAAGCGCCGCGCCGCCGTCGCCCAACTCGACACCCTTACCCAATCGTTCTTCCTCGAACTGTTTGGTGATCCCGCCAGCAATCCGAACGGTTGGAGCACTCACCAACTTCAAGATGTGGTTCAGGATGGGACGATTGTCACCTACGGTATCGTACAAGCGGGAGAAGAGTTTCCTGGCGGTGTGCCCTACATACGCACCGGAGACATCGTCGGTGGCGAGATACCCACTGGCCGACTGCGGCGTACCGACCCGCAAATCGCTGCGAGGTTCACGCGCTCACGAGTCGACAGCGGTGACGTCGTGATCAGCATTCGGGCAACCGTGGGAACGACTGCCCTCGTGCCCGTGGCACTTCAAGGCGCCAACCTGACGCAAGGCACCGCGCGGATTGCTCCGGGGCGTTCGGTGGAGCGGCATTACCTGCTGGCCTACCTTCGCAGCGCGGCGATTCAGCGTTGGATTAGTCGGCAGGTCAAAGGCGCGACCTTCAGAGAGATAACCCTCGCGCGTCTTCGAGAGCTACCAACTCAAGTTCCGCCAGTCCAGTTGCAGCAGGGCTTCGCCACCCGCGTCGCCGCCATCGAGCGCCTCAAGGCCGCCCACCGCGCCTCACTCGCCAAGCTCGACGAGCTGTTCGCCTCGCTCCAGCACCGCGCGTTCCGCGGGGAGTTGTGACCCTTGACTGCGCGGGCCACCAGGTCTCGCCAAAGAGCCCGCACTATTGGCTTGAACTCGTCAGAAAAACACACCAGTATTCCTGACATGAAGACGCCAATGGCGATGTCGCAAGTCGTTGAGCCAAAAGTGAAAAGACGGATTTTCGGCTCTGGTCGCGGTTCGCTGTTCACGCCAACCGACTTTGCCGATCTTGGCGGCCGGGACGCCGTGGACAAGGCGCTTTCCCGGATGGCGGCGCAAGGCGTGATCCGAAGGCTGGCCCGGGGGTTGTACGACTATCCCGAGGTGCACAAGGTGCTGGGCCCGCTGCATCCCGCACCCGAGGCGGTGGCGCGAGCGCTGGCGCAGCGCGACGCCGTACGACACCAGCCAGCGGGCGCCTACGCTGCGAACCTCCTCGGTCTCTCGGAGCAGGTGCCGGCGAGAATCGTCTTCCTCACCGACGGGCCGGCTCGGACGGTGAAGCTCGGGCCCATGGTGATCGTTCTGCGCAGGACCACACCGCGCAACATGGCCACCGCGGGCCGGCTGAGCGGGCTGCTCATCCAGGCCTTCCGCTACATGGGCAAAGCGCACATCCAGCCTGAGCACATTCGTCGTCTTCGCAAATCGCTGCCGGAGAAGGAGCGCCGGGCGCTGTTGCGGGATCTTCGATATGCGCCGGAATGGATGCGACCGCTCTTTCGCGCCCTGGCGGCGAGCGAGCGATGACCGCCGTGCGGCTGGCATTTCTCGGGCTGCCGGTCGAGGAGCGTAGGCGTTACCTGAGCCAGGCTGCGCTCGGGCGGGCGGTGCAGGTGCCGATCATGGAGAAGGACTTCTGGGTGTGCTGGTTGCTCGGGGTCCTGTTCTCGTTGCCGGGCCTGGGCGAGCAGTTCGTGTTCAAGGGCGGAACGTCGCTGTCCAAGGTCGCGCTTGCGATCGATCGGTTCTCCGAGGACATCGATGTGTCGCTCGCGCCGGAGTTGCTCGGCATTGAAGAGGATGAGGTGGAGGCTGCAGGTAGCCGTGCGCAGCGCGACCGCTGGACCCTGCGACTGGTCGAAGCATGCGCACGCGTCGTAAGCGACCGCGTCCAGCCGGCGCTCGAGGCCGCCATCGAGGACGTGCTCGGGCCAAGAGCGGAAGGCACGCCATGGCTCGAAGCCCGCATGGACGACGTGGCGCACTCCCCGGTGATGTTCTTCCACTACCCGACGATCGCAGGGGGCGGATATGGGTACATCGCGCGCTCGGTGAAGCTCGAGTTTGGGTCTCTCACCGACCAGCGGCCCGTGGGCAGGCATCGCGTGACGCCGTGGGTGGCCGAGGAGATCCCGACCGCTTTCGAGGACTGGCGATGCGAGGTCGTGGCGCTCGAGGTTGAACGGACGTTCTGGGAAAAGGCCACGATCCTGCATTCGGAGGCACATCGCGCCCCGGCGGAGCCAATGCCGGCCAGGTACTCGCGCCACTATTCGGACCTGGCGGCACTCGCGAAGAGGCCAGTCGCGGAGCTCGCCCTCGCGCGTGTCGACCTGCGTGAGCGCGTCGTGTCGTGGAAGGGCCGCTTCTTCGCGCGGGCGTGGGCCAGATACGACCTTGCGGTGCCCGGCTCGTTCAAGCTGGTTCCGCCCGATGCCCGCATTCAGGAGCTTGCGGCCGATTACGCCAGCATGCGCGACATGTTTCTCAAGCCACCGGCCCCGTTCTCCGAGGTGATCGAGACGCTGGCAGCGTTGGAAGCGCGCATCAACTCCGGCGGCGCCGCATGACCTCCAACTTCCCCTTCCTCCTGCCCGAGTGGTCCGACCTGCACGAGGCCGCGCTCAAGGCCGAGCGGCTCGCGCTCTCGGATCCGCGTGCTTCGTGCTTCTACACGCGGCGGGCGCTGGAGATCGGGATCAAGTGGCTCTACCAGCACGACGGCACGCTGCGGCTGCCGTACCAGGACCACCTCTCGGCGCTCATCTTCGAGCCCACGTTCCGCGAGGCGGTGGGTTCTGCGGTGTTCTACAAGGTCCGGGTCATCAAGGACCTCGGCAACCTGGCGGTGCACAGCCGTAGGCCCATCCAGCAACTGGACGCGGTCAACGCGGTGCGCGAACTGTTCCATTTCACGTTCTGGATCGCGCGCACCTACGCCCGCGGCGCCAAGCCGCCGGACGGGCTCACCTTCAAGCAGGAGCTGCTGCCGCGCGACACGGCGGCGGCGCCCCAGACGCTGGCGCGCCTGCAGCAACTCGACGCCGAGTTGGCCGCGCGTGACACGAAGCTCAGCGAGGTGCTCAGCGCCCACGCGGCCCTGAGCACCGAGCTGGAGGCGCTGCGCGCCGAGCTGGCGGTCGCCAAGGCGGCAAACTCGGCCGCGCCGGATGCGCACGACTACTCCGAGGCGGAGACCCGCGACTACTTCATCGACCTGCTGCTCAAGGAAGCGGGCTGGCCGCTGGACCAGAAGCGCGACCGCGAGTTCGAGGTCGCGGGCATGCCCAACAACGAGGGCGTGGGCTTCGTGGACTACGTGCTGTGGGGCACCGACGGCAAGCCGCTCGCGCTGGTCGAGGCCAAGCGCACGCGCCGCGACGCGCGCGTGGGGCAGCAGCAGGCGCGGCTCTACGCCGACTGCCTGGAGAGCAAGTTCGGCCGCAGGCCGGTCATCTACTACTCCAACGGCTACGAGCACTGGCTCTGGGACGACGCGCAGCACCCGCCGCGGTCCGTGCAGGGCTTCATGAAGCTGGACGAGCTGGAACTGCTGGTGCAGCGCCGCACCACGCGCACGTCGCGCCTGGACACGGACGTGGACGGCACGATTGTCGAGCGCTTCTACCAGACGCGCGCCATCAAGCGCATCGCTGAATCGTTCGAACGCGACCACCAGCGCAAGGCGCTGCTGGTCATGGCCACGGGCGCCGGCAAGACGCGCACGGTGATCGCGCTGGCCGAGCTGCTCATGCGCTGCAACTGGGCCAAGCGCGTGCTGTTCCTGGCCGACCGCGTGGCGCTGGTCAACCAGGCGGTGTCCGCGTTCAAGCGCCACCTGCCGTCCTCGGCGCCCGTGAACCTGGTCACCGACAAGGACACCGAAGGGCGCGTCTACGTCTCCACGTACGCGACCATGATGGGCCTGATCGACGAGTCGAACGACGGCCAGCGCCGCTTTGGAGTCGGGCACTTCGACCTGGTGGTGATCGACGAGGCGCACCGCTCCGTCTACCAGAAATACCGCGCCATCTTCGACTACTTCGACTCGTACCTGGTCGGGCTCACGGCGACGCCCAAGGACGAGGTGGACCGCAACACGTACAGCCTGTTCGAGCTCGAGACCGGCGTGCCCACCGACGTGTACAGCCTCGAGGAGGCCGTGCATGACCGCTTCCTGGTGCCGCCGCAGGCCATCTCGGTGCCGCTCAAGTTCCAGCGCGACGGCATCCGCTACGACGAACTCTCGGAAGCCGAGAAGGACGAGTGGGACGCGCTCGAGTGGGACGACGACGGCGACGTGCCGGACCGCGTCGAGGCCGAGGCCGTCAATCGCTGGCTGTTCAACGCCGACACCGTGGACAAGGTGCTCGCGCACGTCATGACGAACGGCCTCAAGGTGGCGGGCGGCGACCGGCTGGGCAAGACCATCGTGTTCGCCAAGAATCACGACCACGCCGCGTTCATCGCGCAGCGCTTCGACGCCAACTACCCGCACCTGAAGGGCGTGTTCGCGCGCGTGATCGATTATCAGACCGAGTACGCGCAGAGCCTGATCGATTCGTTCTCGAACGCCGAGAAGTCGCCGCACATCGCCGTGTCGGTGGACATGCTGGACACCGGCATCGACATCCCCGAGGTCGTGAACCTGGTCTTCTTCAAGCTGGTGCGCTCGAAGACCAAGTTCTGGCAGATGATCGGCCGCGGCACGCGCCTGCGTCCCGACCTGTTCGGCCCAGGCCGGCACAAGCAGTACTTCTGCCTGTTCGATTTCTGTCAGAACCTCGAGTACTTCAACCAGAACCTGCCCGTGAAGGACGGCGCGGCGGGCGAGTCGCTGGGCAGGAAGCTCTTCACCACGCGGCTCCAGCTGGTCGCCGGGCTCGACCGCCTGCCCGCCGAGGCCGGCGTCGTGCGCGAGGGCGACGGCGCCCTCGCCGCGCTGCGCGGCGGCGTGGTGGCGCTGCTGCACGCCGAGGTTGCCGGCATGAGCCTGGACAACTTCATCGTGCGCCCGCAGCGGCGCTGGGTGGAACGCTTCGCGAAGTCCGATGCGTGGCAGGCGCTCGGCGACGAGGACATCGCGGACCTGTCCTCGCATGTCGCCGGCCTGCCCACGTCGCTCGTGGACGACGACGAGCTGGCGAAGCGTTTCGACCTGATCCTGCTGCGTCTGCAGCTGTGCGTGCTCGCCAACGCGCCCGGCTTCAAGCGGCTCTCCGTGCAGGTGCGCGAGATCGCCGCGCTGCTGCTGGAGAAGGTGAACATTCCCATGGTGCGCGACCAGCTGCCGCTGCTCGAAGAGGTCAGCGGGGAGCCGTGGTGGGAGGACGTCACGGTGGTCCTGCTGGAGCAGGCGCGCCGCAGGCTGCGCGGGCTGGTCAAGTTCCTCGAGAAGTCGCACCGCGCCACCGTGTACACCGACTTCGAGGACGAGATCGGCGCCGCGACCGCGATGGCGCTGCCCGGGCTGGGAGGCGGCGCCGGCTTCGAGCTGTTCCGCGTCAAGGCGCTGGCGTTCCTGCGCGAGCACCAGGACCACATCGCCATCCACCGGCTGCGCATGAACGAGCCGCTGACGCCCACGGACCTCGCCGAACTGGAGCGCATGCTGGTCGCCGCCGGCGTCGGGACGCCCGACGACCTCGCTCGCGCCAAGGAGACCAGCAAGGGACTCGGCCTGTTCATCCGCTCGCTGGTCGGGCTCGATCGCGAAGCCGCCAAGCGCGCGTTCGCCGCGTTCTTCGACGGCAGGCCCACGACCGCCAACCAGATCGAGTTCGTGAACGTGATCATCAACCACCTGACCCAGCACGGCGTCATGGAACCCGGCCTGCTCTGGGAGTCGCCGTTCACGGACCTGCACTCGCACGGCCCCGACGGCGTGTTCACGCCGACGCAGGTGGAACAGCTGGTCGCAACCCTGCGCGAGGTCGAGGCGCACGCGGCGGGGTAGGGTTTCCAGGCTCAGGGGGCACGGATGACCGGCACCATCTCCATCACCGACTGGGACTGGTTCCAGTTCCTATCCGCCCAGAATGACCTCGACGAGGTCAACTTCTGGCGCCCGGCGGACCTGCGCCGGCCGAACCTGGCGCCCGGCACGCCCTTCATCTTCAAGCTCAACGCGGACCACGGCGGGCACATCGTCGGCTACGGCATCTTTGCGCGGCATACGATCATGCCCATGTCGCTCGTGTGGGACGCATTCCAGCGCGGCAATGGTGCGGCGAACTTCGCTGAGCTTCATCGCATGCTGAAGCGCATCCGCGACGCGAAGGGGAAGGCGTCCGACCCGTTCGGCAACTTCGATATCGGCTGCCTCATGCTGTCGGCGCCGGTGTTCTTCGATCGGGCCGACTGGATCCGGCCACCCGCCGACTGGCCGAGCACGGGCGTGATGCAGGGAAAGAGCTACGACCTCGCGACGGGCGGGGGCGCACGCGTCTGGGAGGCCTGCTTGGCGCTGACGAGATCCAGCGGCCTCGCGCGGCGGGAGAGCGGATTTGCCGCGGAGCCGGGGGCGCCGCGCTACGGAACACCGTCGCTGGTCGCGCCACGCCTGGGGCAGGGCACGTTCCGCCTCGCCGTGACGGATGCGTACGGCAGGGCCTGCGCGGTGACGAACGAGCACTCGCTGCCCGTTCTGGAGGCCGCCCACATCAGGCCGTATGCCGACGAAGGGCCGCACCGCGTCGCCAACGGGCTGCTGCTGCGCACGGACATCCATCGCCTGTTCGACAAGGGCTACGTCACGATCACGCCCGACGACATGCGTTTCGTGGTCAGCAGGCGGCTCAAGGAAGACTACGAGAACGGGACGACCTACTACGAGATGAATGGCCGCGTGATTCACCTTCCGAAAGCTGCCGCCGACCTCCCGAGTCGCGAGCACCTCGAGTGGCACGCGCGCGAGCGTTTCCGAGGGTAGGGCGGGTGCCGGCTGTCGCCGCTGGACGATCCCGCGCCAATCGCGGATCCTGACGCGGTTCGCATCCGTGTGTCCTTGCGCGAGCCGGGGCACGCACCCCTGACCGAGCCCCGTCAGGTTCCTCCAGGCCCCCCCAAGGACCACCATGACGCCCGCCCGCAAGCCCACCTCCGGCCCCGGCTCTCTCTGGATCGGCGGCCGTGTGCTCACGACACTGACGTTCAGCAAGCCCGAGCCGCCGTTTCGCGGCGCGGCGATCCTCTGGCTGGACGCCACCAACGACAAGATCCTCGCGGGCGACATCGTGTCACCGGCGGAGCCGGCGTCCGCGATCGCGGCTTTGCTCCGCAAGGCAGTCCTGAACCGAAACGGCGCGACCCCAAGACGCGTGCGCGTGGCGAGCGAGCCGGAAGCAGCACTCGTGCGGGAGGTCCTGCCCGACGCGGAGGTCGAGGTCGGTCCCACGCCGGAGATCGACCGTATCGCGAGGATGATGTCCGAGGACGTTGGCGCGCGGGGTGGCTTCACGCCGGGGTACCTGCAGGACGGCGCGCTCGCGGCCGCGGACATGGCCGCGTACTTCGAGCACATGGCGGCGCTGTGGAAGGCCGCGCCGTGGCGGTATTTCGACGATACGCAGGTGCTCGAACTGGACGTGCCCTCGCTCGACGTGTTTGGCGCCTGCGTCTCGGTGCTGGGTGCTTCACGCCATTCGTTCGGCGCCGCGGTGTTCGAGTCGTTCGAGGACTTCGACCAATTCTCCTCGGTGGCCGGGGATCCGCCCCGGAGCAAGGACGAGTCGTGGGACATGGGAGTCTCCTCGCTGGGGCTGACGTTCACGCGCGGGGCCGAACTGCCAGACGCGATGCGGCGCGACGTGGTCGTGAACGGCTGGACGGTCGCGGGCGCGGACGCCTACCCGCTGATCATGCCGGCCGACCCTGACGCGCACTTGCGCCCGACCACGCAACGCGACCTGCAGCTCGGCTGCGCGGCAGCCGCGGCGCTGGTGGCCCTGGTGCGCGAGCACGGGCGGAGCCTGCGCAGTGGCAGCGCGGACAGGCTCTCCACGACGACCGGATTGCAGGATCCCGATCTTCCGACCGTGAAGATCTACTTCCCTCACTCCAGCGCCCCGGACGATGCCCCCGAGGAAAGCAGGCCCACCGAAGCGCAGGTGGAGCAGGCCCGGGCGCAGGGCGTGCGGCGACTCGAAGCGTTCCTGGCGTCGGACCTGGCGCGGGGGCAGACGCCGGCGTGGCTTGACACCGCTGCATTCATGCTCGGGGTGTTCCACGACTTCAAGCTGGATCATCTCGGCGGGCGCCTGGAGGGCCTGCGCGCGTGGCAGGTGAGCATGTTCATGTCCGAGCAGGTCCCGCGCAGCGTGGTTGCCGATGCGGAAACGGTGCATCAGCTGGCGGACGTGTTCGATGCCTACATCGCGTGGCTCGGAGCGACCGGGCACGAGCCCGCCGCGGCGATCGCCCGGATCCGGGCACGAATCCAGCGCAACCGCGCAGGCTTCGAGAAGAAGGCGCTCGACCCGGCGTTCTTCAGCCCCGGCAAGGCCTTCGCCATGTCCGCGCTGGCGGCGGGCGTGGACATGAGCGATCGCGCGGCGGTTGCCGCGCACCAGGAACGCTACAACCGTGAACACGCGCGGCCCGGCGTCGCCGGTCGCCAACGCTCTGGGCCGCGATCCATCCGCGTGGACCCGGTGGCGATCAAGAAGAAGCTCGAGAAGCCGCGCCGCTGGTTCCCGCTCGAGGGCGAGGCGCTTCCGGAGCCCACGGCCCCCTGCCCGTGCGGCAGCGGGCGCGCGTTCCGCAGGTGCTGCATGCCGAGGTAGGCGGCGGAAATCCATGTCGCCAAGACGCGATAATGGCGACGTATTCCGTTGACGTGTCGTCGGCGACGACTCGAGGCCCTGGGCGCACGGAAGACGCGGTTCTGGCGACATGCCGAGAGCCGTCGGACGCCCCGCGCGCCACCCCCCCGCGCGCGCCATTCCCGCGCCCGTCGCGTCGCGCTTGACCACCCTCGCGCCCGACTCCTATCCTCTTCTCGCGCCGCAGGCGTTCCGGAACCCTGCCGGCCCGCTCTCATCCTTTTCGGAGGCAATGCCTTGGCGACGATTCGGCTCGAAGGGCTTTCGGTGTTCGGGCATCACGGCGCCCGCCCCTACGAAAAGGAAGCCGGGCAG
>CAIXRL010000543.1 GCA_903921835.1 Candidatus Eiseniibacteriota bacterium
CGCCGAGGCGTTCCGGATCCGGGATCAGCCAGGGAGGCAGGGAAGCGAGCATCGGGACGGGGAATGGCGTGGCCGCGCGGCGCGAAGGCACCGCGCGGCCACGGCCGGGATCAGCTGAAGCTCTCGACCGTCTTGCGGTCCAGGCGCTTCACGAGCGCCACGAGCAGCTTCACGGTCGCGTCGAAGTCGCGGCGATCGATGATGCTATTGTGGCTGTGGATGTAGCGCGAGGCGACGCCCATGGACAGGCTGGGCACGCCCTCGCCCGTCATGTGGATGCGGCCGGCGTCGGTGCCACCGCGCTCGACGCTCTCGAACTGGAGCGGCATCTTGAGCTTCGCCGCCGTATCGATGACCAGGTCGCGCAGGTGACGGTTGGGGATCGCGCTGGCGTCGTAGATGACCACCAGCGGCCCGCCGCCCAGCTTCTCGTCGCCCTCGGTGCCCGGTGTGTCGTGCGCGATGCCCACGTCCAGCGCGAGCGCGACGTCGGGACGGATCTTGGTGGCCGACGTCTGCGCGCCGCGCAGCCCGACCTCCTCCTGAACCGTGGCGACCGCGAACAGCGTGTTGGGGTGCTTCTGGCCCTTGAGCTGGATCGCGGTCTCGGCCGCGAGCGCGCAGCCCATGCGGTTGTCCCACGCCTTGGCCAGCAGGAGGTTCGGATTCGCCATCACCTCGAACGACGACACCGGGAGGATCGGATCGCCGGGGCGGATCTCGAGCTTCTTCTTCACGTCCCAGTCGCTCGTCGCGCCGACGTCGATGTACATGTCCTTGAGCTCCATGACCTTCTTACGGTCCTCCTCGCGCAGCTCGTGCGGCGGCTTGCAGCCCACCACTCCCAGCACGGGGCCCCTGCGCGTGTGGATCAACAGCCGCTGGCCGAGCACGACGTGTCCCCACCAGCCGCCCAGCCCGAGGAACTTGACGAAGCCCTCCTTGGTCACGGACTTCACCAGGAAGGCGACCTCGTCGAGGTGCCCCGCGAGCATGACCCGCGGCCCCTTCGGATCGCCCGCCTTCTCGCAGATGAAGCTGCCGAGCCGGTCCTTCGAGATGGTGCCGACCCCCTTCAGGTGACGCGCCATGATGCTCGCGACGTCACCCTCGAATCCTGGGGCGCCGTCCGCTTCCACGAGTTCCTTCAGCAACGCATGCGTGCGATCCATGGACTCTCCGGGAATGCTCAGGTCGTTTTCAAAAGGCTGCGCCGGACCTTGGTGTCGGCCAGCGCCAGGTCGAGAATGCGTGTCACGAGTTGATCGTACGTCATGCCCTTCGCCGCCGCGGCCATGGGAACCAGACTGGTCGGCGTCATCCCGGGCAGGGTGTTGACCTCGAGAAGCGAGGGTTCATCGTCTTCGGTCAGGCGGAAGTCCACCCGCGCGACGCCGCGGCAGCCCAGCACCTGCGCGGCCTCGACGGCCAATTCGCGCACGTGCCGCGTCAGCTCCTTGTCGAGCTTGGCGGGGCAGGTGTAGGTCGTCATGCCCTTCGTGTACTTGGAGGTGTAATCGTAAAAGCCGCTCTTGGGCTCGATCTCGACGATCGGGAACGCGAGTTCACCGATCACGGCGACGGTCAACTCGCGACCCTCGATGTACTGCTCGACGAGCACCTGCACGTCGTGCTCGGCCGCGCGGTGGATCGCAGGCTCGAGCTCCGAGGGGTGCCGCACGATGGTCAGGCCGATCGTGGAGCCCTCGGCGTTCGGCTTGACCACCAGCGGGTAGCCGCCGAGCAGCGAGGTGTCCAGCGCGCTGCCGGGCACTCCCGCCTCGAGCAGCATCCAGTGCGGCGTCGGCAGCGCCTCGCGCTCGAACACGCGCTTGGTCATCGCCTTGTCCATGGCCAGCGCGCTCGCGAGCACGCCCGAGCCGGTGTAGGTCTTGCCCATCAGCTCGAGCACCGCCTGCACCGTGCCGTCCTCGCCGAACGTGCCGTGCAGCGCGTTGAACA
>CAIXRL010000544.1 GCA_903921835.1 Candidatus Eiseniibacteriota bacterium
CGGCCAAGCCGGGCGAGGCGATCGCGTGGACGGCGGACAAGGACGTCTGCGGGATCGAGCGCAAGGTCGGGCGCGGCCACGTGACGCTCATCGGCGCGGCCATCATCTACAACCTCGACAGCCACCTCAAGCTTTACGCGGACCTCGCGGCCAGGGGCGGCGTGAAACGCGACGTCGTGGTGAGCGATCCGGACGTGAACGTGGTGCTCCGACGCGGTGAGGGGTATGGCTACCTCTTCGCCCTCAACTACCACGGCGCAGCAACGAAGGTCCGCGTGGACGTCCCGCGGCGGGTCATGAAGGAGATGGGGTGCAAGGGGCGATCGCGGTTCGCCCTCGACCTGCCGCCCACGAGCGGAACGATCATCGAGCTGAAGTAGACCCGGCCGGGCGACCGACCCGCGCGACATGCGCGGGATGCCCTGGGTTTCGAGCACGTCCGGGTAGTCGTCGTCCCACGCGTGGGCTGCCCTGACCCGAAGCGGTGCAACACGGTCCGCCGTCCGGGCCGCGCGGAGCACTCTGCGGTCGCACTTGGTTCAGCGCATCGCCCCTGCCCATACCGGGCCCACGACGCCTTCGAACCGGGGATGCTCGCGGATCGAGTCCCAGAACGGCGTGATCCGCGACCACAGGATGAGCGGATCGCGTTGACCGACCGCCCGCTCCGCCTGGCGGATGGCTTCCTCGGGCAGCCCCGCGGCGGCGGCGGCGGTGGCCAGCCAGAAGGGCGAGACGAACTCGAGGCGCGAGCGCCCCTCCAACTCGTCGCGCACCGCGCGGGCCTCCTCGAGGCGCCCGGCCTTCGCGTAGATCCACGCCAGCAGTCCGAGCACCCACTGGTGCCGCCCGGACTCCGTGAGGATGGTGGACGACACCGCGATGGCGTCCTCGTGGCGGCCGAGCCAGGCATGCGCCCGCACCAGGTTCCACTGCGGAAAGAACGACTCCGCATCCAGGCTCATGGCGCGTTCGGCTTCCACGAGCGCTTCCTCGTGCCATCCGCCCATCCCGAGCATATACGAGTGCATGCCGACCACCCACGCATTCAAGGGGTCGTCGTCGACTGCCCGCTGGGTCTCGGCCCGCCCCTCGGTCCGCGTCAGCGCGCCTCGCATGTACGCCCACAAAGCGCGTTGCGCGCGGGCCTGCGCGTTGCGTGCGTCGATCCCCAGCGTCCGCTGCCAGTGGGACTCGGAGAGCGCGAAGTTCCACTCGAACTGCTCCTCGACACACGCCAGGGTCGCCCACGGCTGCGCCTGCTGCGGGTCGATCGCGATCGCCAGCTCGGCGAGGCGCTTCGCCTTCACACTGGCGTCGGCCGGCGGCGCTCCACCGAACGTGGCCATCAGCCGGTAGCAATCCGACAGCAGGCCCAGCGCCTCGGCGTACCGGGGATCGAGCGCGACCGCCTGCTCGATGCATCCAATGGCCGGGCGCAGGAACCGGCCGCGCCTGGCGTGCAGGGCGCGCCCGCGCAGGAGGAGTTCGTACGCCTCGAGGTTCCGGGTGCCCTGGCGGCCACGACCACGCTCGGCGTCGCCGCGCATCGACACGCGCAGGCGGGCCGCGATGGCGTTCGCGATCTCGTCCTGCAGTTCGAAGACGTCGGTCATCTCGCGATCGTAACGCTCCGACCACAGCTGGTAGCCGTCGGCCGCGTTCACGAGCTGGACCATGATGCGCAGCCGCGCGCCCGCGCGGCGCACGCTGCCCTCGATCACCGTGGCGACGTCGAGCTTCTCCCCCACGGCGCGCAGGTCCTCGCGCCGGCCCTTGAACGTGAAGCAGGACGTGCGCGCGGCGACACGCAGCCCGTCGAGCTGCGATAGCGCGTTGAGGATCTCGTCGGTGATGCCGTCGGCGAAGTACTCGTCATCGGGGCCGCTCAGGTTCTCGAACGGCAGCACCGCGACCGAGGTCTCGTGCGCGGCCTCGCCCTTCGCAGCGGCGCTCCCGGCTTCCGCCAGCTCGAGCCGCACGTCACGAATGTCGCGCGGACGCTCGTCCGCCTCCTTGCGCAGGCAGCGGCGCAGGACCTCGCGCGCGCGCGGCGGGGTGCCGGCGGGCAGCAGCGTCCAGTCGGGTTCGCGCTCGATGATCCGCGCGAGCAGGTCCGCCACCGTGGCGCCCTCGACGGGCGCGCGCCCGGTGAGGCACTCGAACAGCACGCACCCGAACGACCACACGTCGCTGCGGCGATCGACGGAGCGGCCACGCGCCTGCTCCGGACTCATGTAGGCGGCCGTGCCCAGGAGTGTGCCCGCCACCGTCGCTCCCGGCTGTGCGGCCACGGTCGGCGTCTGCGTCAGGTCGGAGGCCGAGGGCGCGATGGGGTCGAGCTTCGCGAGCCCGAAGTCGAGCACCTTGGCGACTCCCGCCGGGGTGACCATGACGTTGCCGGGCTTGAGGTCGCGGTGGATCACGCCGCGCTCGTGCGCGGCCTCGATCGCCGAGGCGACCTGTATCGCGATCGCCAGCGCCTCGCGGGCCGGCAGCGGTCCGCGCTCGAGACGGGCGGCGAGTGATTCACCCTCCACGAGCTCGAGCACCAGGTGCGGCACGCCAGCCTGATCTTCCAGGCCGAGGATCGCCGCGATGTTCGGGTGCGACAACGACGCGAGCGTCTGCGCTTCCCGTTCGAAACGCGCCAGCCGATCAGGATCCTTCGCGAACATCTCGGACAGCGCCTTGATCGCAACATCGCGCCCGAGGCGCAGGTCGCGCGCGCGAAAGACCTCGCCCATGCCCCCCGCGCCGAGCGGCGCGAGGATCTCGTAGGGGCCGATGCGTGTACCGGGGATCAGTGTCATCACGCGAATCTACAGCACTGAGGGGGCGAGCGGGGAATCATGGACTGGCGCCGGGCTGGCTGCGGGAGGCGTGTCAAAGACCGTGCGCGCGTGCCCGCCCAGACGTGGAGCTCCGGCGCCGCCACTTGACCCCCGGTCCACGCGTGAGCGCGATCTCAGCCACCGCCCTCGTAGCGGGCCACCTTGGGCACGTACGCGATTCCGTTGCCCGGGCGTTCAGGCCCTCGGTCTCGAAGCCGAGCTTTCGGTAGATGGGAGCCCATACCGGGAGGCATTGACCCGGATCAGCCCGGAGGCCTCGTTGCTGTCGCGGCAGATGCGCAGCGCCTATTCGAAGAGCGCGCGACCCAGGTGTCTCCGCAGACAGCATCGAGATGTGAGCGAAGCCTCGCAGTCCGAGCACCCCGTCGATCCGGCCGGCATGCTCGGCCACGAGGACGACCCACCCCGCGGCGCAACGCTCGGCCATGGCGGCCGGGTGGGCGTACCGCAGGAACTCGCCACTGCCTTCCGGCGAGAACTCCGGGGCAACGAACTGCCCGAAGACCCGCTCGATGAGGTGGCAGACCTCGGCCCCTTCCCCGGCCGGATGCGCCGGATGACCAACTCGTCCGCCATGGGGCCTACGCCTCGGACGCCTGCTCGGCCAGCGCGCCCGATGCGGCCGGCCGGGCCTGCGCGGTCAGCATCCACGTCACGAAAGCGCCGAACAGGAAGTTCGAGGTGCCCACCTCGCACAGGTGCGCCCACCGCGCGAAGTCCGGCATGAAGGAGTTCGGCACGATCAGGTCCGACGCCGCGAAGACAGCGAGCGCGAGGCCCCCCAGCAGGATGGTCACCCGTCGGGCGCCTCTCAACTCGTGCGCCAGCCAGGCGAGAAGCGCGACGAACACGAACCCACGCAGGACCTGCATGGACAGGATCGCCCCCATCGCGGGCATCACGCGGTGCGCGTAGAACGGTCGCACGTACGGCCAGACGATCATGCCTGCGGTGACGTAAACAGCGACGTAGGCCAGGTCGCACGAGAGCGCGCGCGCCAGCCAGCCGGCGATCCCACGTTGCGCGGGCCAGCACGATCGCGCTGCGGGGCCGGGGCTGACCCATGCGTCGAGCGCTGCGGCGACAACTGCGGACAGCAGGGCGACCTTCAGGAGGAGCGTCGGGATGAGCCGCTCCTGCAGGTCGAGTGGGAAGATCAGCGGTTCGACGAAGTTGTTGACCCGGGGCACGAACAGCAGCCCGAAGAGCACAAGCGCGCGCCGGGGCCCGCGACCCGTGAGGCGCGGGGCGATCACCACGGCCGCCGCCACGAGAATCGCATTCGCCAGCAGCGCCGCCGGCATCGCCCCGGGCGGGCTCGGGACGCCGCGAAGCAGCACCATCGCCAGGAGCGTGTCGGCCAGCACGTAGGCCGCCAGGACGGCCGCCCAGATTCCAGTTCCACGCATCATGACACACCTCCTTCCTTCCCCCGGCCGGACCTGCTGCCGGCCAGGGCCTGCCCGGAACGGGCGCACCAGGCCACGGTTTGGCGGATCTCCTCCATGCCGTGCTCGAACACGAGCCGCCCCGTTGGCGGCATCGCACGTTTCGCCTGGGCGTAGTAGCGCTCGAGCCCCTCGAGGTGGGCTTCGAGCAGCTCGCGCAACGCCGCGAGATACCTCCGAGGCACCGCCGGTGGCACCGCCTGGCTCATGAAGGCGAAGCGCAGGTAGAGGCGCTCCATGTCGTGCACGACCGCGTCGCGCGTGGGCGGCTGCATCAGCCAGGCGCGAAAGCCGCGCGAACCCACGGCCGTCAGCCGCAGCGCGCGGCGACGGCGTGCGCTCATCGGCGCACGGGCGAGCGGCGCGACCCAGCCCCGGGATTCGAGGCGACGCAGCGCGGGGTACACCGCGCCCGGACTGTCGCTGTAGTGCGTGAACGGCGTGGTCGCGAAGATCCGGCGCAGGTCGTAGCCCGACTGCGGCTGCTGGTCCAGCAAGCCGAGCAGGGCGAACTCGAGCGTCGTCGCGTGCCTTGGCGCCTTCGACATGAATCCACGATAGTACGCTGCGTACTATCAGTCAAGATCGCGTTCACCGGGGCTGAACCACAGGTCCGGCCGGAGACGCGTCGGCGCCTGACCCCGAACCGGGCGCCCCGGGCTCCTTCCCTGCGCCAGCTCAGCCGTCCACGCCATTCCCTCACGCTCTCGGGTTCGGCGCCTCGCACGCCCTGAACAGGGCTCCCGTGGCGAGGGTCAGCCCTTCGGCTTCAGCAACTCCCGGAATGGCGCAAAGTCCCAGAGCGACTCGAAGTCGATCTCGCGGTGGATGATGGTCGTGTACGGCCTACCCTCGGCGAAGGACTCGCGAATCAGGTTCACGGCCTCCTGCCGATCGCCGAGGACGGCAACGATGCAGGCGCGGCGATACGTGTTCGTCCCGAACAGGTAGGGTCCGCTCATCCGCTGCAGCTCTCCGGAGATCCGCATCGCTTCCTCGCGCTTCCCCAGCCGGGCGGCGAGGGTGCCCTGGAGCCCCAGGTAGTCGGGATCCTGCGGTGAACTTCGAAGGAGCTCCCGGCAGACGGCGGCGGCCTCCTTCCAGCGCTCGGCGTAACGCAGCGCGTCCAGCAGTCCGGCGAGCCCGGCCGTCGAGTCGGACGGACTCCCGGGCCAGCTCCGATAGAACGTCACGGCCCGCGCGGCCGCGGCGATCGAGGCCTCACGGTGTCCATGGGCCCGCAGCTCCATCGCGGCGCCGAGCGCCGGGTGGACCCTCGCTCCGATGATCGGCGCCGCAGCGGCGTACTCGTCCAGGAGCAGATCGAGCTGTGCCGTGCGGCCCAGCGCCGCGAGGGCATCGGCTTCAATGGTCCACAGGTCCGACTGCTCGGGAAAGCCAGTGCGGACGCGGTGCGCCTCACCCAGCGCGCGGTCGTACTGGCCCAGACGGTGCAGCGCGCTGCAGAACTGGTTCGTCCAGTCCGTGCCGAGGGCATGGCCCTGGTACGGCGGAGCTCCGAATCGGCGGTAGGTCTCCACGGCCTCCCGCGGGCGATTGCTCAGCATGGCCGTGTAGCCGACCCAGAGGTTCGTCAAGGGATCCCGCGGGGTGATGAGCAGCGCGGACCGGCAGATCTGGAGCGCCTGGCCGTAGCGGTGGTTCGCGTAGGCCACCATCATGTCCACCACCAGCCGTCCGTAGGGCGTGGCCTCGTCGCGACGCTCGTTCAGCGTGCGCAGGATCTCGGCCACGCGGGCATGATCGCCCAGCTCGTCGCGGATGTAGGCCTCGAAGTACAGCGGGCTCGAGAACCCGGGGTCGATCTGGCCGGCCTTCTCGAAGTGGCGGAGCGCGGCCGCGTCATCGGTCTCGAAAGCCTCGAAGCCGGCGATGAATTCGCGGTAGGCGTCGTAGAGGGGCGGGCCCTCGCCCGCGTCGACCACCTGGACCGCGCCGAGCCTTCCGGCCACGGAGCCCATGATGCGCTGCCGGAGGGCGTCGATCGCCTGCAGCGGGACGCTCCTCGGGCCACTGACGGGATCGAGGGCTTCCAGCAGCCGGCCATGCGCAGCGTCGGTGATTCGGCCTTGGAAGCGCAGCGTATCGCCCTGCAGGTAGTAGGCGCCCGAGACCACCGTGCCCGCGCGCATGTCCTTCCCCAGCTGGCGGACCGGATCCGCGATCGCCGGCCGGTGCCCTCCCGCAGGCTGGGCGTAGAGCACCGAGATGCTGGGCACGACCTCGAAGCCGTCGAGCCGGGACAGGCCCTGCGTGATCCAATCGGATGCCATGCGCCCGAGCGGGTCGAGGGTCGGATCTCCGGTCTCGTTCTCGAACACGGCCACGGCAATCCGTTTGGGCTCGAGGCCCGTGGCCGGCACGTCACCCCGGGCGCGCCACCCGCGGAACGCGGCCCCCGCGCCGACGATCAGCACGAGCGCGACCAGCGCGAACGCGCCGGCCCTCGTGCGCGGCTTGCGCGTGCGGGCCGCTGCGGTGGCTCCGGCGATCGTGCTCGCAGGGGACGCACCGCTTGCCTCGAGCGCGAACGCCAGGTCGCTCGCGCTCTGGAAGCGCTCGGCGGGCTCCTTCTCCAGGCATCGCCGTGCGATCGGCTCGAGCCCGGGCGGAATCTCGCGCCCGCTCGCCGAGAGCGGCGCCGGCTCCTGGCTCAAGATGGCGTGCAGGACTTCGACGTACGACGCCCCGCGGAACGCCCGCCTCCCGGTCACGAGTTCGTAGAGAACCGCCCCCAGCGCGAACAGGTCCGAACGGTGGTCCGCCGTCCCTCCCCGCACCTGCTCCGGCGCCATGTAACCCACCGTCCCCAGAACCGAGCCCATTTCCGTTGTCGCGATCGAACCGGGACTCCCCCCTGCCGGCGCCAGCATCTCTGGCCGCGTCAGCTTGGCGAGACCGAAATCCAGCACCTTCACCCGCCCGTCCCGGGTCACGAACAGGTTCTCGGGCTTGAGGTCCCGGTGAACGATCCCCTTCTCGTGCGCGGCGGCCAGGCCATGCGCGGCCTGGGCGACCCAGTCGAGCGCCTTGCGCACCGGGATGGGCCCGGCCACGAGTTTCGCGCGCAGCGATTCGCCCTCGAGCAACTCCATCACCACGAAGGGCGCCCCCTCGTGCGTACCGAGATCGAAGATGGCGCAAACGTTGGGGTGACTCAGGGCCCCGGCAGCGCGGGCCTCCCGCTCAAAACGCCGGATGCGCTCGGGGTCGCGGGCCAACTCGGTGGGGATGACCTTGAGCGCCACATCACGGCCCAGGCGGGTATCGTGAGCGCGGTACACCTCGCCCATGCCGCCGGCGCCCAATGGAGCGACGATCTTGTACGGCCCAAGTGTCGTGCCTGCGCTCAGCACGGGCTCACTCCCAACCGGGTGCCACGGTGGAACGAAGCCAAGGCGGACGGACCCAGACTACATCAGGCCCCCCACCGGTCAATGGCGATGGAAACCGCGTCCCCGTTCGGTGGCGCCGCATGCCATCCCCGCCGACACGGCGCTACCGCAGCACCACGACGCGCGCGGTGCGCACCTCTCCCACGGCACGCGCGCTCACGACGTAAAGACCCGGAGCCACAGCGACGCCGTGCGCGTCCCTGCCGTCCCAGTCGAACGCGCGATCGCCCGCGGCGACGCTGGCGTTCACCAGCGTGCGCACGAGGCGGCCTGAGATGTCGAGCACGTCGACTCGCGCATCCGCCTCGCGCGCCAGCGACAGCCGCACGTGCGTTCCGCCGCGCCCGGGATTCGGCCACGCGCGCAGTGCCCCCATGGCCGTACCGGCGGCGGGCGCGCGGTCCGCCTCGACACCGAGCGTCGTGGCGACGCAGTACTGGTAAACGCGATTCGCGCCGGCGTCCACGACCCAGAGCCGCCGGCCGGAGGCGTCAATCTCGAGGTTGCACGTGGAGAAGCCGGCGAAGCCGCGAGCGACCGTGACCACGCCGCCGGTTGCGGGATCCACGCGGCAGATCCTCAGGCTGTCCGTCGCGGCCACGTAGAACTGGCGCGTCACGTCGTCGTAGACGAGGCTCACCATGCCGAGCACGGGCGGCGAGAGCGGCAGTGCCGTGCGGGTCCCAGTCGGCGAGAGCGACCACAGCGCGCCGCCATCGAGCGCGTCGGCGAACCACACGCTGCCCGAAGGACCGGGACTGATGTCGTGGATGTCGACCTCGCCCGGATCGGCCATGACCTGCCGCTCGCCCTCGGCAGCCGCGGTCGAGAACGCCCAGATCTCGTCCGGGCCCGAGTAGCCCCAGTCGGTGACGAGCACATCGCCGGGATTCACGTTGGGTCCCGAGTAGCCGGCGGGCGCGAAGCACATCCCGGAGGGATCGTCGTCCCCCGTGTGGAACCCGGAGACCCAGACCGACGAGACGCCGGCCGGCGTCCGGCGGTAGACGTTGCCGCTGTTGTCCTCCGTGACATACGCGTTGCCGGCGGCATCGACGATCAGGTGCGCGGGCAGCTCGTAGGCCTGCAGCCGCGTGCCGGCGGCCGTGCCGGTGACGGCGTAGAGGCCGCCACCCGAGCCCGACGCAAGGTCGACCGTGCCGAGCAGCCTGCCGCCGAGCGGATCGCGTGCAACCGTGCTGATGCCCACCAGCCCGATGTGACCGCAGGCCGTGACGCCCGGCGCCGCGATGGCCACCGGCTCGTCGATCGCGCCGCATGTGCCGCTCATGCGTCCGAAGTTGTCGAGCCCGATCTGCTCGTCGCCGTTGATGAACTCGGCCTGGATGCGGCACTCGGTGACCTCGGCGAGCAGGCCCGCCCAGGTACCCGAGCCGACCGTCCACCCCGAGCCGTCGAGCGGATACGTGAACGTCTTCCAGAGCCGCCCCACCGGCGGCAGGCTCGCCGCGGGCATCGGCACGTACGCGACACCTCCCGGCCCGCTCAGCCGGATGAACTGAGGGATGTCCACTGCCGCACCCACGGCGCTCAACACGCGCACATCAATCGTGAGGTAGCCGCTCGCGGCGAGCGTCGACCAGCCGCCCAGGAACCGGCTCGGCGCGAACGCGTACGAGGTGTTGGACGCGTCGGGCACCAGGCAGAAGCCGCCGAGGTTGCCGCCGGTGCCGGGATTCGACGGACCGCCGGTGTCCTGGAACGACCAGTCGCCGAGCCCCGAGGAGTTGAAGGTCTCGACAGCGCACGACTCGAAGACGCGGGTCATCGTGCCGGTGAGACGCACGTTGTCGAGGCGGACGGTCTCGTTGCCCGAGACGAACTCCGACTCGATCCTGAGCGAGGTCACGTGCGCGAGAAGCGCGCTCCACGTGCCGCTCTCGAGCGTCCACGCCGCCGGGTCGATAGCCACACCGATGCGGGTCCACGCGGACTGCGGCGGGAGGGTCCCGACAAGCGCGGTTGCCGCGCCGCCCGGGCCCGCGATGCGGAAGAGGTACGGCCCTGCCGAGACGGCCCCGCCGCTTGTGTTGACGAACCAGAAGTCGGCGAGGAGCGAGTCGGTGGTGCTCATGGCGCTCCAGTCGCCGAGAAACGCGGGCGGCGCGACCGAGAAGTTGTTGTCGCCGGTGGCCAGGTCGTTGACCGACATGCAGCCGCCGGGGTTGCCTCCGGTCGACTGCCAGGTCATCGCGTTGTCGCCGGTGACGCGCCAGCCGTCGAGGTCGGTGTCGAAGCTCGAGACCACGGCTGCGTTGGCGATGGCCAGTGGTCCGATGAGCGCCAGCGCGACAACTGCGACCAGGACGAGGTGGGGTGTGACGAACGAGCGCGGGTGCGCGATGGGGCTCATGGCGGACCTCTCGACGTGGGATCGTGGGCGCGCGCGTACGCGCTGGGGCCGAGTCAGGAACGACCCGCGCCGCAGACGCGAAGGCGTGGGCGGCGGATCGCGGTCGGGGGCGGCGTCCGCGGCGGGCGCCGGATCTCACGGCGACCCGCCTTGCCAAAATGCAGTGTATACCCGGGGCCGGTGGTCGAGCAGCCCTGCCCCTCGGCGGGATGCCGCCGGGTGCGCATCGCTCTCGCCTGTGCTGGTGGGCCGCAACCATTCGCCGCCTGTCAGACGCTGTTCCCCGGCGAGATCCGACTGGTAGAGTCCCACCCATGATCCCACGATCGCTCCTTCTGTGTGCGGCGCTCGTCGCCGCAGCCGCTTCGCGCCCGGCCGCGGCGGCCGCGCATCCGACTGAAACCTCGCGCTCGTTGCTCCCCACGCTCGCCACCCTGCGCTTCCCGGGCACGCCGCGCTTCGTCGCGGTGGCCAAGGATGTCGTCGCGCTGCGCTTCGCGATCGACCCGAGCGTCGCCGCGAACGCCGGGCTGTTCGACGACGCGTGCCGCGTGCCGTCGTTTGCCCGCGACACGGTCACGGAGCGCGTCGCGCGATTGGATCGCGACCTGGCGGCGCTGCGCGCCATGCCGTGGCGCACGTGGGGCGTGGATCGCCAGGTCGACTGGCGCTGGATCGTCGCCAGCGCGGAGGACGCGCGGCTGCAGCTGGCCGACGAACGGATGTTCGTGCACCGTCCGGCGGCGTGGCTCGAGCCGCTGGCCAACACGTTCATCGCGCTGGTCACGTACGCGCCCGAGCGCGCCGAGCTGCGCCTGCGACTGGCGCGCGGGATTCCGCGCATGGTCGCGGAGATGCGCGCGGTCACGACGAGGCCCACCACGCGCGACGTGACGACGGCCGCGGGCGTGTCGGACGGCATCCTCGCCACGCTGCGCGGTGACGCGGCGGGCGCCGACCGCGACGCCGCCATCGCCGCGCTGTCGGCCTACGTCGGCGAGCTCGGCGCGCGCCAGGGGCTGCCCGAGTTCGAGACCATCGGCCGCGCGCGCTACGAGACGCGGCTCCGCCGTGCGCTGTTGCTGCCGTGGGACGGCGACGGGTTGCTTGCCCGCGCGAATGCCGAGCTTGCCGCGACGGACTCGGCGATGGCCGCGATCAAGTCCCGCATCAGCCCTGGCGCCGACATACCGTCCGCGCCGGCCCCGACGCCGGAGCAGCGCGCGCTCGCCGGGACGCTGGACCAGCCGAAGCTGCTCGCGCTCTACGACGAGGTCGCGCGGACTGAGCGCGCGTTCCTCGACACCACCAACCTCGTGACGGTCCCGGCCGCGGTGGGGCCGATTCGCGCGCGGCCGACGCCCGAGGCGATGATCCCGCTCACCGGCGATGGCGGAAGCATGAACCCGCCGCCACCGATCGGGCGCTCCAACGCGGGCTGGTGGAACGTCGAGCACCTGAGTCCCACCTGGACGCTCGACCAGAAGGCCGCGCGCATCGCCGCGACGCAGGGCTTCCGCGTCTCGGGGATGGGCCCCTACGCCGCGCACGAGGGTGTGCCGGGCCACCACCTGCAGCTCTCGATATGCAGGCTGAACCCGAACCCGATCCGCTGGATCCTCCAGGACAACTGTCTCGTCGAGGGCTGGGCGATGTACGCGGAGGAAGTCTTCTGGCGCGCGGGCGGACTTGGCGACTCGCCGGTCACCTCGTACCGCACGCTCGCCTCGTGGCGTGCGCGCATCCGGCGCGTGGTCTACGACGTCAACATCGAGCGCGGTGACTGGACGCTGCAGCAGGCGGCGGACTACAAGCGCAATATGGCGCCCGGCAAGGGGCGGGTCGACGAGGACATCATGCGATCCATCAACTGGCCGGCGCAGCTCATCGCCTACTTCACGGGCAAGATGCAGCTGATGGATCTCCGCCGCGCCTGCCGCGCGAAGCAGGGCGCCGCGTACAGCGACCGCGCGTTCAACGACGCGGTGCTCGCCGAGGGCTCGATCCCGGTGGCGCTCATCCGTGCCAAGCTGCTGGGTGAGGCGGTGCCGGCGCCGTAGCGGTAGGGCGCCGGCAACAACCGCGAGCAGGAGTCGGTCCGGAAGCATCTCCGATTGCGTTGATGTCGATTCCTCACGCGCGCACAGTGTCGCGTGGCCGCACCCGACGGCCCCGGTTCGATCTGCCTGCGCCACGGGCCTGCTCAGGGAGTCCAAACAGGTGCGGCGACGGGGCGCAGCGTCAGGATCGAGGCACGCTTGTCCGCCTTGATCCGCATGCCCGGCTTCACGGGCGTTCGCACGCCCCTGCGAGCAACTCGGAGCGGCCGACGTTCACGCCGACGGACTGTCGCGCGCCGGCGTGCGCAACAGCGCCGAACACGACCAGCGCCATGGTGAGCAACTGTGCGCGAAGCTTCATACGACCTCCATGTTCAGCCTCCGAGTCGGTGTGCCGCGCCGGAGCGACAGGCCAGCGGGCTCGTCCCGCGCGGATGCAGGTCGGTCGCGGCGCCGGCTGCCTTCGCCGACCAGCGCCCGGTCGCCGCCGTTGGACGGCGCCTCCACGGTCGTCTGCCCTTCCCATGACAGTGCGAAGTCGAGCCGGCGGGGGATCACGCCACCGGCGTGCGGCGCCGCACGCCGCACCACCGCCCGGCCCGGCGACCGCCGCGAGGAATCGAACCGGGGACTCCCGGGGCCCTCTCGGCATGCCGGGGGCGATCGGCCGCGGTCCGTGCCGCGGGAGCCCCGACCAGATTGCCGGTTCGGCCGAATCACGAGCCCGCCGCCCCACAGAAGAGGTCCGCCTTCGCCTGGGCCTTGCCCCGCATCCTCACCAGGCAGTGTGATTCCCCGAGCGCGCGGCCGAACCGGCCGCGAGTCGCGTTCAGCGCCCGATCGCTGGGGGCGCCACCCGCTCCCACGCCATCAGCCCCGCGCCCACCACACCCGCGCGGTTGCCCAGCGCCGCGGGCACGATGCGAAGGGTGCGCGTGTGCGAAGGCTGGGCGTAGCGCGCGATCGCGGCGCGCAGCGGCGCGAGCAACGCCTCGCCGGCCTGCGCGACCCCGCCGCCCACGACCACGACCTCCGGGTTGACGGTCTGCACGGCACACGCCACCTGCTGGCCGAGCGCGTCGATCATCTCGTCGACCAGCCGCGCCGCGCTCGCGTCGCCTGCGGCGGCGAGCGCGAACACGTCCTGCGCGCCGTGGACGGCAAGTCCGGCGGCGCGAGCGCGCTGCACGAGCCCGTCTCCGCCCGCCATGGGCTCCGCGCAGCCCGCGACGCCGCACCCGCACGCGGGACCGCGCGAGCCCACGCTCATGTGCCCGATCTCGCCGCCACCGCCCCAGGCGCCGCGCAGCACGCGGCCCTCGATCACGATGCCGCAGCCGATCCCGGTGCCCACCGTGATCACCACGGCGACCCGCGCGCCGCGCGCCGCACCGGCGCCGTGCTCACCGCGCGCCGCGCAGTTGGCGTCATTGTCCGCCGCCACCGGGAGCGCCAGGGCGCTTTCGAGCGCCTCGCGCAGCGGGAAGCCGGCGGGCAGTGCGAGATGCGGCGTCACGTCCACGAGCGCGCCATCGACCGGATGAATGACGCCCGGACAGCCCACACCCACCGCCGCGGCGCCGGGCCGCCAGCGGCGCGAGACGCCGACCAGCGTGTCCATGAGCGCGTCCTCGCCCTCGAGGGCGCGCGAAGGGACGCACACGAACTCCAGCACCTCGCCCCGCACGGAGACACAGGCCGCCTTCAGGTGGGTGCCGCCGAGGTCGAGTGCGATCGCGTGCGTGGCCGCGGGCATGGATGTGCTCATTGACAGGACGCTAGCCCCGCACGTCCAAAGGCCGCAAGGGGTGCGCGATGACTGCCGCGCGGGATGCCGGCGCGGCGGGCGCGTTCGCGCGGCCTGCCAGCCTCCGGGCGCGCAGCACCCGCCGCACTCCGCACGCTGGACGCGCCGCGCCACGCAGTGCCACAGTTGGAACGTGAACTCACGCGTCCCCTTGCTCGCCTGCGTCCTGATGCTGGTCACGCTCCCCGACGCCCGGCCGCCCGTGCACGCCGGCGAGCCTGCGGGCCTGCCCGGCCTTTCCGCGCCCGCAAGCGTGCTGACCGACCGCTGGGGCGTGCCGCACGTTCGCGCCGCGAACCTGCCCGACCTCTACTACGCGTGGGGCTGGGTCACGGCCCGCGACCGGCTCTGGCAGCTCGCGTTCACGCGCGCCTCGGCGCAGGGCCGCGCTCACCGCTGGCTCGGCAACGCCGCGCTGCAGGGCGACGGCGCGGCGCAGCTCTTCCGCCTGCGCGAGCGCGCCGACGCGTTGTGGGTGCGCGACGCGCGCGATCCGGAGCTGCGCATGGCGCTCGAACGCTTCAGCGCCGGCATCAACGAGCGACTGCGCGAGTGCCGCGAGGGTCGCGCGCCATGGCCCCCCGAGCTGGTCGCGCTCGGCGAGCGCCCAGAGCCCTGGCGCCCCGCGGACTGCGAGCTGCTGCTGCTCGGGCTCGGGGCCACGCTGGATCTCGACCTGCCCGAGCTGGGCGAAGCCACCCTGTTGAGCCGGCACGGGCTCGCGTGGTTCGAGGCCCGGCGGCGTTTCGAGTCGCGCTGGGTGTTCGACACGATCGCCGACAGCGTCGCCGGGACCGCCCGCCCCGCACCTGCCCGCGCCAGCGTGCCGCATCCGCCCGTACCACTGGCCGCGGCAATCGCGGACGACGCCGCGCGCGTTGCGGCGCGCTTCCCCGCGCGGGCCAGCGACGGCGCCGAC
Organism: Candidatus Eiseniibacteriota bacterium; assembly: GCA_903921835.1. Lineage (GTDB taxonomy): Bacteria > Eisenbacteria > RBG-16-71-46 > RBG-16-71-46 > RBG-16-71-46 > CAIXRL01. The sequence continues at coordinate 14,880 of CAIXRL010000544.1, forward strand.
CGCGCGAGCAACGAGATGGTCGTGGGCGCGCAGCGCGCGGCGCGCGGCCGGCCGCTGCTCGCCAACGACCCGCACCTCGCCCTCACCACGCCCGGCGCGTTCCACGTCGTCCACCTGTCGGTGCCCGGCGTGCTCGAGGCCGCGGGCGCTGCGATTCCCGGGCTGCCGGCCATCGTCAGTGGTCGCAGCACGCGCTGCGCCTGGGGCATCACGGCGCTCAGCGCCGACGTGATCGACGTCTACGCCGACACCGTTTCTGCGGATGGCGCCCGCGTGCGCGGACCCGCGGGCTGGACGCCCGTCGTGCGCGCGCCGTACGACCTCGCCTATCGCGTGCTCGGGATTCCCCTGCCCGTGTTCGGGCAGGAGCGCCGCTACACGCCGCACGGCCCCGTGTTGTCGTGGGATCGCGCGCACCACGTCGCGCTTTCCGCCCGCTGGAGCGCCATGGAGGACTCGCGCATCACGATGGCGCGCATGGTGGGGCTCGAGCGCTCGCGCGACGCGGCGGAGATCGCCGCGCGCTTCCGCACGCTGGTCACGCCGACCATCAACCTGGCCGCCGCGGACGTGGACGGCGGCGCGATCTACCAATCGTGCGGGCTCGTGCCGCGGCGAGCGCGCGATCCCGGTCCCGGCGTGCTGCCGGGCGACGGACGGCACGAGTGGCCGGGGTTCATTGCCGCCGATTCCATGCCGGCCTGGCGCGTGCCCGCGGCCGGCTTCGCGGTCAACGCCAACAACCGCCCCGTCCACGCGCGCTCGCCCTACGCCTGGCCGCGCTACACGTTCCCGCAGGACCGCGCCGCGCGCATGGCGGAACGCCTCGCGGGCGACCGCAGCCTGACCGCGCAGGACATGATGAGCGTGCAGAACGACGTCGTCTCGCGCTCCGCCGCCCGGCAGGTGCCCGCGCTGCTCGCCGCCGTCGCTCCGCTCGCCGGCCGGCTGTCCGCGCGCGAATGCGCGGCGCTCGACACGTTGCGCACGTGGGACCACGCCATGCGGAGATCGCGCGTCGCGCCCACGCTGGCGCGCTCGTGGTGGGGCGCCTACCTGCGCCGCGCGCGGCTGGAGAACCTGCCGGGCCTCGCGCTGGCCACGCTCACCGGCGAGGCGCCGGACACGCTCACGTTCCGCGGCGCACACGAGTCGCGCGGCGCGTCGGCGGTGGCGGCGCTCGGCACCGCGCTCGACACGCTGGCGGCCAGGCTCGGCCCCGATCTTTCGCGCTGGACGTGGGGTCGCGCGCATCGCGCGCACTTCGCGCACGCGCTCGCCGGCCGCGGCGGCGAGCGCTTCGAACCCCCGCTGACGCCGGAGGACGGCGACGGCAGCACGGTGAGCGTCGGCGGCTCACGCGCGCCGTGGGATTTCGAGGTCTCGCACGGGCCCGCGTTCCGCCACGTCGTGGACCTCGCCGACTCGCTGACGTCCTGGATCGTGATCCCGCCGTGGAACGCCGCGGACGGCGCCGGCCACAGCGCCGACCTGCGCGAGCGCTGGGCCAGCCATGGCTACGTGCCGCTGCGCATGGACTGGGCGCGCATCGAGCGCGAGGCCGCAGCGCGCGTCACGTTCGCCCCCGGCGCCGCCGCGCACTGACGCGCGGCGTGCGCGGTTCGGCGTCCCGAGCGGTCAGAACTCCGCGATCTCGCGCAGCGCCTTCGCGAGCGTCTCCTTCTGCGGCAGGATCACCTCCTCGAGCTGCGGCGCGTACGCGACCGGCGTGTCCAGCGCACCCACGCGACGCACGGGCGCGTCGAGATCCATGAAGCACTCGGAGGCGATGCGCGCCGCAATCTCGGCGCCGTAGCCGCAGAACAGCGTGTCCTCGTGCGCCACGACCACGCGGCCGGTCTTGCGCACCGACGCGGCGATGCTTTCGAAGTCGAGCGGCTGCATGGTGCGCAGGTCGATCACCTCGGTGTCGATGCCCTCGTCGGCCAGTTCCTGCGCCGCGAGATAGCCGCGCTGCACCAGTGCGCCGTACGTGACCAGGGTCACGTCACGGCCGGGACGCACGATGCGCGCGCGTCCAAACGGCACCGTGTACTCCGGCCCCGGGTACGGTTCCTTGGCGTACGGCTGGCGATAGAGGTGCTTGTGCTCGAGGAACAGCACCGGGTCCTCGCTGCGGATCGCGGTGCGCAGCAGGCCGGCGGCGTCGCTCGCGCAGCTCGGGAACACGACACGCAGGCCCGGGCAGTGCGCGAAGATGCTCTCGCCGCACTGGCTGTGGTAGGGCGCGCCGCCGCCCAGGTAGCCGCCGTACGCGACGCGGATGATCACCGGCGCCGCCCAGGCGTTGTTCGAGCGGTAGCGCATGTAGCACAGCTCGTCGCGGATCTGCATCATCGCGGGCCAGATGTAGTCGAAGAACTGGATCTCGACCACGGGACGCATCCCGACCAGCGCCATGCCGATCGCCCGCCCGACGATGTTGGCCTCGGCGAGCGGCGAGTTGTACACGCGCGTCCCGCCGAACTGCTTCTGCAGGCCCCAGGTGACGCCGAAGACGCCGCCCTTGCCCTTGAGCTCGCCGAGTGCGTCCTCGTGCGAGGAGTCCGCCACGTCCTCGCCGAACAGGACGATGCGCGGGTTGCGCTTCATCTCGTCCCGCAGACAGTAGTTGATGCTCTGCAGGATGGTCTCGCCCTGCGCCGCGGATTCCGGGCGTGGGGTGCTGACGAAGCGCTCCGACGTCGGATCGATGTTGGGCGAGAACACGTACGCGGTCGCGGTGTGCGGCGCGGGCTGCGGCGACTTCTGCGCCTCGTCCGATGCCCGGCGCAGGTCGGCGAGCACGTCCTGGTGGAGCCTCTCGAGTTGCTCCACGGACAGAACGCGCTCCCCGACCAGGAAGTGCGCGAACGTCCGCAGGCAGTCGCGCTCGGCCTCCGCCTCGCGGATCGCCGCCGGCTTGTACTTGCTCTCGTCGTCGGACATCGAGTGCGAATACGGACGCGTCACCCTGGCGCGCACCAGCGCGGGGCCCTTGCGTGCGCGGCAATACGCCACCGCTTCCGAGATCACGCGGTAGGACTCCAGCGGATCGCTGCCGTCCACCTCCGTCACCAGGTGCAGGTTCGGGAAGCCACGCAACAGTTCGGCGACGTTGCCGCCCGCGGTCTGCACCTCCACCGGCACCGAGATCGCGTAGCCGTTGTCCTCGACCAGGAACAGCACCGGCAGCCTGAGGTTGCACGCGGTGTTCAGCGCCTCCCAGAACTCGCCCTCGCTGGTCGCGCCATCGCCCGTCGAGACGTAGACGACCTCGTCCCCCTGCACGGCGCCCGTGAGCTCCGGGTGCGCGCCCTCGAGGTCGCGGTACTTCACCATGGCCTCGGCGACCCCGACGGCCTGGAGGAACTGCGTCCCGGTCGGGCTCGACTGCGAGACGATGTTGAGCCTGCGGTGGCCCCAGTGGCTGGGCATCTGGCGACCGCCGGAGTTGGGATCCTCCGCCGCGCCGACGGCCGAGAGCAGCATCTCCTTCGGCGTCATGCCGAGCTGCAGGCACAGCGCGCGGTCGCGATAGTACGGGAAGAAGTAGTCGTATCCCGGGCGCATCGCCCTGCCCGCCGCGGCGAGCACCGCTTCGTGGCCCGCGCCGGAGATCTGGAAGAAGATCAGGTTGAGCTTCTTGAGCCGGATCTCCTCGTCGTCGGTCCGGCGCGACGTATACATGGTCCGGTACAGGCCGACGACATCGTCGGCGGAAAGGCCGTGGTAGCGCGTCGCGACACCAGCGGTCTTCGCGGAAGCCATGGCACATTCTCCGGGGAAGGATGGCGGAAGGAGGCGACGCCCCACTCTACGGGAGCGCCCAGAGCGTGGGCAAACACATGCGGACACCCGCGCCGGGACACTGGCCCGGACTCGGCTCCCCGGTTCCGGCATGCTCCGGGCGGACCCGGACGCACCCACCCCTCACCTGCCCGGGGCATCCGGCTCGAGCAGGCGCAGGAGACGTTGGATGCTCCTGCGCTGCCCCGGGCGCAACTCGCGTGCGAGCAGTGTTCGCAGGTAGGCCCGTGCGGCCGCCGGCGGGCCGGCATTGACGAGCGCCGGGATGCGCCCCAGCTCCTCGGCGGTGACGGGCCCGCCCGAAGCAGTCGCCGCGCCATCCGGCGCGACGGCAGAGCCCGGCCGCAGGACCCAGGTCGTGGTCGTCCGGCTCGATCCGCCGGCCAGCTCGGTCCGGCGCGCGGCGATCGCGTCAACCAGCGCGCGCGCGCCGGGGTCGTCCGGCGCCAGCGCCAGCGCAGCGCGGGCGTGCTCCTGCGCGGGCGCGAGGTCGGCGCCGCGCTGCCAGAGCAGCATCCCGCCGAGCGCCGCCGCAACTTCCGCGTTCGGCACGCGCCAGCGCGACTCCAGCTCGAGCGCGGAGAACGGCTGCGCGAAACCCCAGTTCATCCCGCCGTAGCTCGGGCGCTGGGCGTAGTTCTCGAGCCGCCAGGCGATCCTGCGCTCGTCGTCGAAAGCGGCGCGGAACGCCGCGCGCGGCTCGTCGCCGCGGTGCAGCGCACCCAGGTACTGCGCCCACCGCGGCAGGTCGGCCGCGCTCTCGTTGAGCAGCATGTGCACCAGCAGCCACGACTGGGCGTAGAACGTGCGGCGGCGCTCGCCGCCGTGGTAGTCCGCGGACTCGTGGCCGGTGGCGAGCAGTTCGTCCATGCTCAGCAGGCCGTGACCGCGCAGCCACGCGACCAGTTCGGGCGCGGGCTCGCCGACGCGCACGTCCGCGGCGTCCACGCGCAGCGTGCTGAAGTACTGCGCGAGCCCCTCGTCGAGCCACAGCGGCGGGTTCGGCACCACGGCGCGCAACAGCGCGTGCGTGTACTCGTGCAGCGCCACGCGGTCGAGTTCGGCGTCCGGCGCGTCCGCGAACACCAGCCAGTCGCGGCCGCGGCCGGGCTGGAAGAAGCCGCTGTCCTCCTCCGGCTTCCCGTCGTAGACCGGCAGGTAGGCGTCGAAGGACGCCTCCCGCGCGAACACCAGCACCGTGCGCGGGCGGACGGAATCCGTGGCCAGCGCGGGCAGCGTCCGCGTCGCCTGCTCGTGCAGCCGCTCGAGCCGTTCCGCCACGTGGCGCGCGCGCTCGGCGCCCGCGTCGGTCAGCACGCTGACGTGCCGCGTGCGCGCCTCGCTCCACGTGCCGCGCAGGACGCTCTCGGGGATTTCGGCGCGCGACGCGGTCGCAAGCAGGAGCGCGAGGACCGCGATCGCGATGGAGCCAGGCGCCGGGAAGCGCGGAGGCATGGCACCTCAAAGGTCGGCGGCACGCCACACCCGGAGCGCGGACGGCCCCGGATCGCGTGCCGAAGTGGACCGCTCAACGTGGCCCGCTCCAACCACATGCATCGGTCCACCTCACGCGCAACTTGAGACGGAAACAGCCCCGTCCCCTCAGTACCCGATCGCGCAGCCGTCCTTGCGCTTCTCCGTGGCTCCCGAGTAGACACCCGTGACCGAATCACGCCAGATGGCCTGATAGCCACCGTAGGCTCCGACCGATTCGGGTTCGATGCGGTGACCGCGGCGGCGCAGTTCGGCGAGTACCGAGTCGGGCAGGCCGTCCTCGATGTGCAGCACGCCACCGTCCGTCATCACCGTGCCCGTGGGCTCCGTGGAGCCGGTGTGATGGAAGCGAATCGCGTCGCCGGCCTCCTGCAGGTTCATGCCGAAGTCCACCAGGTTGACGATGACCTGGGCGTGCCCCTGTGGCTGCATGTCGCCGCCCATGAGACCGAACGCCATCAGCGGCCGGCCTTCCTTCGTCACGAACGCGGGAATGATCGTGTGGAACGGCCGCTTGCCGGGTGCGTACGAATTGGGACGCCCCGGGCGCAGGTCGAAGAGGTTGCCGCGGTCCTGCAGGCCGAAGCCCAGCTCGGGGATCACGTAGCCGCTGCCGAAGCCGGTGTAGTTGCTCTGGATGAGCGAGACCATCATGCCGCTCTCGTCCGCCACGCACAGGTACGTGGTCTCGCGGCGATTGAGCGCCGCGGGCTCGCCGGGCAGGTCGCGCTGCGCGGCGTGCTGCATGTCCACGAGCGCCGCGCGCTGCTTCGCGTACGGCTTGGCGATGAGTTCGGCCACGGGCACGTTCGCGAAGTCGGGGTCGGCGTAGTAACGCGCGCGGTCCGCGTACACGATCTTCTTGGCCTCGGTCATCACGTGCCAGAAGTCGGCCGAGTTCCGGCCCATCGCGTGCAGGTCGAAGTTCCCGAGCACGTTGAGCAGTTGCAGCGCGGCGATCCCCTGCCCCGGCGGCGGCAGCTCCCACACGTCCCAGCCGCGGTAGTTGGTCGAGACGGGCGTCACCCACTCCGAGCGGTGCTTCGCGAAGTCCTCGAGCGCGAAGAAGCCGCCGTTGGCCCGCGAGTAGTTCACGATCGCCTCCGCGATCGGCCCGCGGTAGTAACCGTCCCGCCCCTGCTCGGCGACGATCCGCAGCGTCTTCGCGAGCGCGGGATTGCGGAAGATCTCGCCCTCGTGTGGCGCGCGACCACCGGGCATGAACACGTCGGCGAAGCCCGGCTTGTCCTTGAAGACGTGAATCGAGTGCTCCCAGTCACCGGCGATCACGGGCGACAGCGGGAAACCGTCCTGCGCGAACGCGATGGCCGGAGCGAGGTCGCGCGCAAGCGACAGCCTGCCGTACCTCGCGTGCAGTTCCGCCCAGCCGTCCACGCAGCCGGGCACGCTCCACGAGTACGGCGAGTAGAGCGGGATCGTGCCGTCGGGCTCCGGCGGGATGCGGTCCGCGCGCAAGCCCAGCGGCGAGCGGCCACAGGCGTTCAGCCCGTGGAGCGACTTCGTCTTCGGGTCCCACACGATCGCGAACAGGTCGCCGCCCATGCCGTTCGCGGTCGGCTCCATGAGCCCCAGGCACGCGTTCACGGCGATCGCGGCGTCCACCGCGCTGCCGCCCGCCTTGAGCACATCGAGTCCCGCCTGCGCGGCGAGCGGCTGCGCGCAGCACACCATGCCGTGGCGCGCGTAGACCGTGGAGCGCGTGGCGATGCCGCGCGCGGCGAACGTCGTCTGGTCGGCGCCGGCGGTCACGAGCAGCACCGCGACGAGCGTGAGCGAGCGGTAGACGTGACGCATGAGCGCTCTCCTCTGCGGATGGGTTGGCGTTCCATTGGCTCAGGGTAGCACGGGCCGCGAGCGCGCCGCCCGGGCCGTGCGGCCGGTTGGCCGACAGGAGCGTTCGATGCCCCCCCCGGCGCGTTTGAGCGCCCCCACGCGGCCCGCCTATACTGCCCCGCGAACGAACGCCGCCGCGTGCGGCTCGCGCCCTCGCGATACTCCCAAGGAGCCCGCCATGCCGCGCCCGACGCGCACCGACTTCTACGACATCGATTCGCTGCTGACCGAGGACGAGCGCCAGATGCGCGACGCGGTCGGCGACTGGGTCGATGACCGCTTCCTTCCGGTCATCGAGGACGCGTACGACAACGCGTACTTTCCGAAGGAGCTGATCCCCGAGCTGGGCGAGATGGGCCTGTTCGGCGCGACGCTGCCGGAGAAGTACGGCTGCGCCGGCATCGGGCCCGTCGCGTACGGGCTCACCATGCAGGAGCTCGAGCGCGGCGACTCGGGGCTGCGCAGCTTCGCTTCCGTGCAGGGCGCGCTGTGCATGTACCCGATCTTCGAGTACGGCAGCGAGGAGCAGCGCCAGCAGTGGCTGCCGCGCATGGCCAAGGGCGAGGTGATCGGCTGCTTCGGGCTGACCGAGCCCGACTTCGGCTCCGACCCGGGCGGCATGATCACCCGCGCGAAGCGGACGAAGGGCGGCTGGATCCTCAACGGCGCCAAGATGTGGATCACGAACGGAACTGTGGCAGACATCGCCATCGTGTGGGCCAAGGGCATCGAGGAATCCAGCGGCAGGGAACGCGTCATGGGCTTCCTGGTCGAGAAGGACTTCAAGGGCTTCTCCGCGCCCGAGCAGAAGCGCAAGCACTCGCTGCGCGCCTCGGTCACCAGCGAGCTCATCCTGCAGGACGTGTTCGTGCCCGACTCGCACGTGCTCCCCGACGGCGTCGGGCTGAAGGCGCCGCTGGGCTGCCTCACGCAGGCGCGCTTCGGCATCGCCTTTGGCGTGATCGGCGCGGCGATGGCGTGCTTCGAGAGCTCCACCGCGTACAGCAGGAGCCGGATCATGTTCGGCAGGCCGATCGGCGGTTTCCAACTCGTGCAGGCGGAGCTGGCGAAGATGCTCACCGAGCTCGTGAAGGGGCAGCTGCTGGCGCTGCAGTGCGGCCGCATGAAGGAGCGCGGGGTCTGCAAACCGGAGCACGTCTCGATGGCCAAGCGGAACAACTGCGAGATCGCGCTCGACATTGCCCGGCGCGCCCGCGACCTCCACGGCGCCAACGGCATCACGTCCGAGTACCCGATCATGCGGCACATGTGCAATCTCGAGTCCGTGAAGACCTACGAGGGCACGCACAACATCCACACGCTCGTGCTGGGCGAAGCGGTGACGGGGATTCCCGCCTACCGCTGACTTCCTCGCGCCCGATGGCGCCTCAGCCCTTTGCCGTTCGCGCCTTCCAGTCGTCGGCGAGGATCGCCATGCGGTGCACGTCCGCGTAGCCGCCATCGCGGAAGATCGCACCCCTGAACACGCCTTCCCGGCGATAACCCACGGCCTCGTACGCGCGCCGTCCGCGCTCGTTGGACTCGTTGACGTCCAGCTGGATGCGGTGCAGGTTCATCCGCTCGAAGCCGTGTCTTGTGAGCATGCGCGTCGCCTCGGTGCCGTAGCCCTTGCCCCACTGGTCCGGTTCGCCGATCACGATGCCGAACGTGGCGCTGCGGTTGCGCCAGTCGATCGCGTGCAGCCCGCACACGCCGATCAGCCGGTCGTCGGCGAGCGGCGAGATTCCCAGAACGACGTCCTGCTCGCTCCTTCCCATCCGCTCGACCCATTCCCCCTCCATCTCCGCCGTGAAGGGCCGCCACGAGATGAGCGAGTGGTTCACCTCGGGATGGTTCATGAAGCACTGCAGCATCGGCGCGTCCGCGCGATCGAGCGCTCGCAGGTAGAGCTTGGGGCCGATGAGGTAGGGCGCGTGCATGGAGGTTCCTTCGGTTCGGGAGCGCAGCGGATCCAGACGCTCGCATGGTACGTCCGCCGGCGCATTCGCGCTTGCGCCGCCCGCGGGGCGCACCCACAGGCAGGCCGAACCGTTCGTCGCGCCCGATCGACCACCCATCCACGGCAGGCAGGCGCAGGCCCCCCAACTGAGGCAGGATGCGGGCTCACCGGAGGAGTCCATGCCCCGATCACGCAAGCCCGCCTCGCCGCTCGCCGACCTCGCGCACCTGCTCTGGCAGGTGCCGGTGTACGCCATGCCGTTTGCCCTCTTCTTCATGTTCGTCGACGGCTTGGGCATCACGCCCGGCAGGCTGCTCGGCTACTGGCTTGCGGCCATGGTGTTCACCGCGGCGATCAATGCCCTGATCTTCCTGGGTCGCCACCTGGTCGAACCGCGGCTGGCCGAGCGCTTCCGGGACGATCCGCGGGGCCCCTGGTACACGGCCGCCATGTACCTCGCGGCCAGCATGGCGGGCGCGGTGCTCGCCGCCGTGATCCTCAACTTCACGCTGATTCCCGGCCTGCTCATGCACGCGCGCGGCGTCGTCCTGCTGCTGGTCTACACGCTGCTCTTCGGCGCGCTGTTCGTGGGGCTGGCGCTGGCCATGAACTACTACCGAAGCGCCATGGACCGCGCGGGCTCCGAGCGGGAACTGCAACTGGCGCGGCGCATCCAGCGCTCGTTCCTGCTCTCGGAGTTCCCGGCGCGGGCGCGCCTCGAGGTGCACGCGGTCAACGTGTCGTCCAGGGAGGTGAGCGGCGACACGTACGACGTGGTGCCGATCGCCAGCGACGGCCTGCTGCTGGCGATCGCGGACGTCTCGGGCAAGGGCGTTCCCGCCGCGCTGCTGTCTTCCATGCTGCAGGCTTCGCTGCGCACGCAGGCGGCCGTGGGCTCCTCGCCCGCCGCCATGACCCGCATCATCAACGCGCTGGCCTGCCAGCGCGCCGCCACGGCGCAGTTCGCAACCTGCTTTCTCGCCGTCGTCGACGAACCCACGCTGACGCTGCGCTACACGAACGCGGGGCACAACTTCCCCGTGCTGTTGCGCGCAGACGGCAGCCGCGAACTGCTCGAGACGGGCGGGCTCGTGGTTGGGATGATGGAAGGCCTGCCCTACGAGGAGGGCGCCGTGCAGCTCGCGACCGGCGACCGGTTGCTGCTGTACACGGATGGCGTCAGCGAGGCGGCCAACGCGTCGGGCGAAATGTTCGGCGAGGACCGGCTGTACGCGCTGCTGGACGATCTCCCCGGCTCGCTGCCCGCCGAGGGAATCGTCCACCGCGTGCTCGAGGGGGTCAGCGCCTTCCTGGGCGGGACCGAAGCCGGCGACGACATCACCGTGATGGCGCTGCGCGTGCTTCCCGCCTCGACCGCCGGCACCCCGGGCTGACGGCTCATCCCGCCCGGACGACCGTTCGTCCGGCGCCCCCTCGCAGTCCACGGAAGCAGGCCCTACGGTGACCGCATGAACACGACCGAGACGCCATACGCCGAGACGCGCAAGGCCCCTTCGTTCCTCGGGATCCTGCTGTACTCGCCCCTGTGGGCCGTGCCCTTCGCGCTCTTCTTCGGATTCCTGTCCGGCGGCTCGCTGGGCCACTACATCCTCTCGTACAAGATCTCGCTGCTCTTCACCGTGGTGATCCGCGTCACGATCTACTCCACTGCGCGCTGGCTGGTGCCCGCGCTCAGGGTCCCGCAGTCCGACGAGGCGTGGCTGCCGATCGCCGCGATCTACCTCGCCACGAGCCTCCTCTCCACGTACGTCTCGGCGTACCTCACGCAGCGCTTCCTCCTCCACGAGTTCTTCGGCGGCACGCGCGGGATCGTCGCCACCGGCCTCTTCGGCCTGCTCTTCTCGCTGCTGTTCATGGGCATCATCATGGCGCGCCACTACTACCGCACCGCGGTCCTCCGAGCCGCGCAGGTCGAGCGCATCCGCGGCGAACTGGCGCGCGCCGAACTGCGCGCGCTGCGAGCCCAGGTGCACCCGCACTTCCTGTTCAACACGCTCAACTCGATTGCGGCGCTGATCGGCGAGAACCCGCCCGCCGCCGAGGATCTGGTCACGCGCCTGGGCGACGTGTTCCGCTACTCGCTCACCAGCGCGAAGCACGACCACGTCCGCTTCGCCGACGAGCTGGAGTTCGTGCGCAACTGCCTCGCCATCGAGCAGGCGCGGTTCGGCGGGCGGTTGCGGCTCGAGGAGGTCATCGCGCCGGATCTGGACGGGATCCTCGTGCCGCCGCTGCTGCTCCAGCCGCTGGTCGAGAACGCCGTGCGCTACGCCGTGAGCACGCGCGAGGAGGGCGGCCGGGTCCGCATCGAAGCCGCGCGCGACGGCGACCGGCTGCGCATCACCGTCGCCGACGACGGACCCGGCTTCACACCCGGCACCGCCCCCGGCGGCCACGGCGTCGGCCTCGAGAGCGTACGCGAAAGGCTGCGCTTCGCCGGCGGCGTGCACGCGCTCGAGATCGACTCGCGTCCCGGTCACGGCGCGCGCGTGACCGTCGTCCTGCCGTGCGGCCCCGCCGGCGCGGCGTCCTGACCGCTCCCACTCCACTCCGGGGGACCGACACCATGCGCACCGTCACCACGTTCCTCTCCGGCCTGGCGCTCCTCGCCGCGCTCACCTCGGGCGCACGCGCGGCCGCCTCACCACTCGCCGGTGCCATGCACGCGCTGGCCGCGGCGGTCACTCACGGCGACGTGGACGAGATGCTGGAAGCCCGCGCAGCGTTCGCCGCGCTCGTCGCCGACGCCCCCGCTTCACCCCACAACCAGTACGGGCTCGCGCTGGCCGACTGGCGGATCGTCCCGCTGCTCGACAGGTCGCGCGACGCGCAGGCGCGCAAGCTGTGCAAGGAGGGCATCGCCGCGTGCGAGCGCGCACTCGCCTGCGACCCGCGATTCGCGGACGCGCTCGCCCTCGAAGCGGCGCTGCAGGGCGTCGCGCTGGGGTTCGTCCCCGGGGGGGGCATGTCGCTGGGTGCCGAGATCCTCGAGAAGAATGCACGTGCCCGCGCCATGGCGCCCGGCAACCCGCGCGTGCAACTGCTGGCGGCGATCAACGTGCTGCACCAGCCCGCGTTCGTGGGCGGCGGTCCCAAGGCGGCGCGGGACTCTTTCGAGCGCACGATCGCGCTCTACGACGCCGCGGGCGACCACGACACCACCGGCATCGCGTGGGGCCGCGAAGACGCGTACCTGTGGTCGGGCCGCTGCCTGGAGGCGCTCGGGGACTGGGCCGGGGCGCGCGCACGCTACCTGCAGGTGCTCGCGATCGCGCCCGACCACGCGTGGGCGAAGCACGTCCTGCTGCCCGAGGCCGAGAAGCGGCTCGCGGCGGGGCGCGCACGTTGAACGCGCGCGCCCTGGCGACGGCCCTCGCGTCGGTCGCGATCGCGTTCGCGCCCGCGGCGCAGGCAGCGGTCGTGAGCGGCGTGGTCGTGGACCACCGCGGCCAGCCGGTGGAGTTCGCGAACGTTCGCGTGATCGCGCTTCAGAAGGGCGCGGTGACGAGCGAAGCGGGACGCTTCGCGCTGAACCTCCCGGACGGCCCGCTGACGCTCGACGTGACGCAGGTCGGCTACGAGCGCAGGCGCGTCGCGGTCACGGTCGCGGCGGGTCTCGCGCCCGTGCGCGTCGTGCTCGCCGAGGAGCCCGTGCCCGTGGCCGAGGTCACGGTCGCGGCGTCGTCGTTCGGCAAGACGGGCAAGAGCGAGGGCGCGGTCGTGCGGCGCAGCGACGTGCTCATGACGCCCGGCGGCGCGGCGGACATCTTCCAGTCGCTCCGCGCCCTGCCCGGGATCACCGCGCCCGCCGAGGGCGCCGCGCTCTACGTCCGCGGCGGCGCGCCGAACGAGACGATCATCCGCATCGACGGCGCCGAGATCGGCCACCCCTACCACTACGAGGGCGCCTCGGGCGGACTGTTCAGCATCCTCGACACCTACATGCTCAAGAGCGCGTTCTTCTCCAGCGGCGGGTTCGGCAGCCGCTACGGCGGCGCCATGTCGGGGGTGCTCGACATCGAGACGCAGGACCCCATGAACCTGCGCACGGTCGGCGTGGGTGCCAACATGACCGGCTATAACCTCTCCGGCACGTGGGCGCTGGTGCCGGACCGCCTGTCGCTGATGGGCAGCGTGGTGCAGTCGTTCCCCGAGCTGCTCTTCCGGCTCTACGGGACGAACTCCGACTACACGCAGGCCCCGTGGAGCGAGAACGGCGTCGCGAAGCTGCAGTGGCGCTACTCGCCCACCGGCAGGCTGTCGCTGTTCGGGATCGGCTCCGACGAGCACCTGGGCGTGGAGGCGAACGTGCTCTCGATGCGCGACGTCTACTCCTCCAACGCGAAGAACGGCTTCGGCGCCCTGCACCTGCAGGACGCGCTCTGGGGCCACGGCGCGGTGACGGC
>CAIXRL010000545.1 GCA_903921835.1 Candidatus Eiseniibacteriota bacterium
AGGGTCAGGTAGTGCAGCTGCTCGAGCAGGCTCTCGGCGAGCGTCGTGCGCGTGACCGGGACCTTCTCGAGGAACTCGACGCTGGTCTCGCTCGGCGGAACGTACGTGCGATCGAGCGCGCCGTCCTGCATGTACTCGCTCCAGTCGACCGGCTCCTCGTCGGCCGGATTCTCCGCCTCCTCGTTCTCCTTCTCGTCGGCGGAGTCCTCCTTCTCGATGTCCTCCTGCTCAGCGACCTCGTCGACCTCCTCGAGCAGCGGATTCTGCAGCACCTCCTGCTTGAGGATCTGCTGCAGTTCGAGCGTGGGCACCTGCAGGAGCTTGAGCGCCTGCTGCAGACGCGGCGTCATGATGAGCGTCTGGCGCTGCTGCAGGTGGAGCGAATGTTTCATTTCCATGGCGGGCCGTCCCTAGAGCGTGAAGCCTTCGCCGAGATAGTACTGCCGGGCGCGCGGATTGTCCGCGAGTTCCTGCGGAGAGCCTGCCAGCTGGATCCGGCCATCGAGCATGATGTACGAACGGTCGGTCGTGTTGAGGGTCACCCGGACGTTGTGGTCGGTGATGAGCACGCCAAGACCGCGGTCGCGCAGGCGCTGGATGATGGCCTGGATCTCCTCGACCGCGATCGGGTCGATGCCCACGAACGGCTCGTCGAGCAGCATGAAGCCCGGCTCCCGGGCCAGCGAGCGGGTGATCTCGACGCGGCGGCGCTCGCCGCCGGAGAGCTTGTGCGCCTGGCGGTCGGCGAGGTGCGTGAGGTTGAGGTCGTCGAGCAGCTGGTCGAGACGCGCGGTCCGCTCGTGCGAGGTGAGCCGCATCGTCTCGAGCACCGCGAGCACGTTCTGGCGCACCGAGAGCCGGCGGAAGATGCTGGGCTCCTGCGCCAGGTAACCCAGGCCCAGCCGCGCGCGGCGGAACACGGGCTCGCGCGTGATGTCGCGGCCGTCGAGCGTGATCGTACCCGCGTTGGGACGCAGCAGGCCGACGATCATGTGGAACGTGGTGGACTTGCCCGCGCCGTTGGGCCCGAGCAGTCCCACGACCTCGCCGCGCTTCACCTGCAGCGACACGTCGCTCACGACGCGCCACTTGCCGTAGTAGCGCTCGAGGCCGACGGCGACGAGGCCCTCGGTGGTCACGGCTCCGGGCGTGAGGTCCATGGGCTCGGCCAGGCTCACTTGCCGCCTCCGCGGGACGGGCCGATGCCGCCGGGACGGCCGCTGACGGTGGCATGCACCTGGGTCTTGAACTCGAAGTGGCGCAGGTTCGGGTCGCTCGCGAAGCCGGTGCCCTCTCCCACGAAGCCCGGGCGTTCGACGTGCACGAGGCGATCGGAGGTGATCAGCTGCCGGTCGTTGCTGAAGTGCAGCTCCTCCGTGGTCATCCGCGTGCCCTCCGTGGTCTGCAGCACGACGTTCCCGCGCGCGGTCATGTCGCGCGTCTGCTGCTGGATCTCGCCCTCGTGCGCGGTCAGCTCCGAGGAGCGCGCGCCCTTGTCGTCGAAGAAATCCACCCGGATGTCGCGCGACTGGACCAGATTCTTCGCCTGGTACGTCGCGGCGTAGCGCGCGTACAGCGTCCACTGCGGCCGGCCCTGATCGGTCTCCGTCAGCACGAAATCCGTGACCTCCTGGTCCGGCAGCTCCGCACCCGCCCCCATGGGACCCGCCTTCCTGTGCCCCGAGCATCCCGCCGCGACGAGCGCGCCGAGCACGAGTGCCAGCGCAACCCACCGGCAAACGGGTGTTGGGCGTGACGCGGTCATTTGGGATCCCGGCGGGTGGGGGGAACGGCTCGATCAACCTGTTGCAGGCCACGCTAACAAGCGCCCGGAGCCTGCGCAAGCACAGCCTGTGCCACGTCCTCCTGGCCGCTCCCTGCCTCATTTATCGGTGCGGGGCCGCAAGAACTTGACCGGGGAGCCGCCACCGACGTCGGCAGGGCGACGCGCGGGTGGGGCGCACGCGGGGCGAAGCGGCGGCCGCGATCACCAGCGTGATCCGGGCCGGGACCGCCGGGTCTTCGGGCAGCGAGCGTGCACACCCTGTTCGATGTCCGCGGGCCGATGTTCGTCCGGGCTCGCCCGGACGATTCATGAGCCCGCGGCCTGCGAGCGCGATCTGCGCGCCATCCGGACCCACCTTCGGTGGGTACCCCGAAGCTCGACCGGCCGCTGTCCTCATCGGGTCTGCAACACGGCTGCGGCGCGGCGCGGCCGATCTTCTTGCGTTTGACGCACATCTCGCACTCTCGGCTCGCGGTGCATGAATCGTCCGGGCTAGAGTACACGCATGATCGCCACCTTCCACTTCGCCCGGCGGATCGCCCTTGCGACCGGCCTCGTATTGCTCGCGCTGACGTCCGCCTGCGCCTCGCTCGCGCACGGCGGGCACTATGTCAGGGTTCACGGCATCCGCATGTACTACGAACTGCACGGCAAGGGCGCGCCGCTGCTGCTCGTGCACGGCGGCGCCGGCAACGGCATGCAGTTCTCCAAACAGCTGCCCGCGTTCTCGCCGCACTACCGCTGCATCGTCCCGGATTGCTGCGCACAGGGAAGGACGACCGACCGCAAGGGCCCGCTCACGTACCACGCCATGGCCGAGGACATGATCGCGCTGCTCGACCACCTGCACGTGAAGCGCGTGGACATCATGGGCTGGAGCGACGGCGGCAACATCGGACTCGACATGGCCATGCATCACCCGGAGCGTGTCTCGCACCTGGTGACGTTCGGCGCCAACTTCCAGCCCGACGGGCTCAACCCGGATGACGTCGAGTGGAACAACACGGCGACCGCGGAGAGCTTCGGCGCCGACATGCGCACCGGCTGGACGAAGCTCAATCCGCAGCCGGAGCACTACGAGGAGGCGATGAACAAGATCATCGCCCTGTGGCGCACGCTGCCGAACTGGTCGCTCGCCGACCTGCGCGCGATCCGGGCGAAGACGCTGATCTGCGCGGGCGACCACGATCTGATCCGCCTCGACCACACCGCCGCGCTCGCGCAGGCCATCCCCGGCGCCGAGATGTGGATCGTCCCGGACGCTTCCCACAGCGCCATGATCGAACGCTGGGAGATCGTGAACCCGAAGGTGCTGGAGTTCCTGGGGCGCTGAAGCCGGCGTGAACGCGAAGGAGCCTCACGGCGTGCGGGCCGCGCGGCTCCTTCGCGCTGCGCGTTGCGCGCAGACGCCCGCCCCGCGCCGACGGCAGGGCGCACCCGGGTGGCGGCGGAGACGACCTCGAAGCGAACGGCGGCACCCGCTACCGTTCCACCTTTCGATACAGCGGCTCGCCCGGCACCACCGTGGCAAACAGGTGTGCGAGTCCGGCCGGCAACTTCTGGTCCTCATCGGTCACGAACAGACCACCGGGCGCGAGGGAGCGATGGAACATCTTGATCACCTCGACCCTCTCCGCCGGTTTGAAGTGGAGGAGCACGTTCTTGCAGACGACGAGGCTGAAATCCTCACCCACCGGCCTCAGGCTGAGCAGATCATGGGTGCGGAACGTGACGCTGTCCTTGATGAGGTCGACGAGTTGAAAGTAGCCTTCCCGATCCGCAGGCACGAAGTACTTCTCGAACAGGTCCTTCGGTATGCGACTCAAAGGATCGGCGGGATAGCTGCCCTCGCTGATGATGCTGTCGAAGTTGTTCCCTTCATCGTGGTCCGATGCGATGATCTGCAGATTGCGGAAGGCGAATCTTCCCATGGATTCCGCCAGCAGGATGGCCACGGAGAAGGGCTCGGGCCCCGTCGCGCAGCCCGCGTCCCACACCCGTACCCTGCTCCTGCCCATCACGGAAGGGAGCAGGTGCTCGATGGCGAGATCGAGCGCGTGCAGGTCGCGGAAGAAATAGGTGAACGCCATGTCATTCTCCCATGCCTTCGTCGAGGATCCGGTGGCGGCGGCCTGGGCGACGGCGCTGGCCCACCGGGGCCAGCGTCCTCCAGTCCGGGCTAGCCCGGAGTATTCATGAGCCCGCCGCCTGCGAGCGCGATCTGCGCGTCATCCGCTGCGAAGCTCGACCGGCCGCGGTCCTCATCGTGTGGAGAACACGATTCCGGCGCGGCCGGCCGATCCTCTTGCGTCTGACGCACATCTCGCACTCTCGGCTGGC
>CAIXRL010000546.1 GCA_903921835.1 Candidatus Eiseniibacteriota bacterium
CGCGTTCGCGCCCGACGTGCAGGCCCAGCTGGACGACCTCGCGTGGTCGGAGCTGGTGATCTTCACGTTCCCGCTGTGGTGGTTCTCCCTGCCCGCGATCCTCAAAGGCTGGGTGGACCGCGTGTTCGTCATGGGCCGGGTGTACGGCGGCGGCAAGGTGCACGAGACCGGCGGCATGCGCGGCAAGCGGGCGATGCTCTGCCTGACCACAGGCGGCCCGGGCGAGAGCTACTCGAGCCGGGGGCGCAACGGCGCGCTGGACGCTCTGCTCTCGCACGTGCAGTGGGGCATGCTGCACTTCGCCGGCTTCGACGTGCTCGCCCCGTTCGTGGCCTGGGGCCCCGCCCGCGCGAGCGGCGAGGACCTGGCGGCGACGCTGACCGTGTGGCGCGAGCGGCTGCGCGCCATCGACCACGAAGCGCCGGTGCCGGTCGCCCCGCTCGGCGGCTGACGCGGGTTCCCGACACGGGTTCCCGCCCGGCTGGCGGATCGCGAGCGGTCCCGGCTAAATGACTTTCAGTGATTCGGCATCAGGCGACGAGCAGCACCCGGCGCCGGGTGTCGAAGCGTTCGGCGAGGTACCCGTGGACCCGGTCCAGCAGCCCGTCGATGGTCTTCTGCCGATGATTGCGCGTGACGTTGGCGTGCAGGTCGAGCCAGATGCGTTCGATCCGGTTCTCGTTCGGGCAGTACGGCGGCAGGAAGTGCAGCCGCAGCCGGTCGCCGAACTCGGCCAGCCAGGCCTGCGTCACGCGGCTCTTGTGGATGATGTAGTTGTCGAGGATCACGTGGATCGTCTCGGCGTCCGCGTAGGTCTCGTTCAGCGCCCGCAGCAGGTTCAGGAAGATCCAACTAGCCTTGCGGTCGCCCTCGACGTAGACGAGCCGGTCATGCAGCGGTTCGTAGGCGCCCGCGAGGTAGCGCTTCTCGTTGTTGCCGGGCGTCAGCACCAGCCGCTGGGTGCCGGGCAACATCCAGTCCGGACCGATCTTCGGGTTCAAGTGGATGTCGACCTCGTCGCCGTAGACGACGACGTTCGCGTCGGTCGCCGAGGCGGCCAGGCGCTTCAGGACCGCGATTCGCCGCTGCCGGCGCGCTGTTCGCCACGGGCAGGCCACGATCGGCCGGGGCCGTCCCCAGCGCACGCCGAGCTCGTGCAGGAGCGTCCACAAAGCGCCGAGCGACAGCGCGACGCCGAGTACCGTCTCGACCACGACACGCAGGATCTCCAACGTCCAAGTCGGGCGCGTGAAGCCGTGATCTTCCGGCGTCCCGGCCAGGATCTCGCGGACGCCGCCACGCACATCGGCGTCGATCTTGCGGGAGCCGTTCTCGCCGCGACCGTCCAACAAAGCCGCTTCTCCTTCCCGCTGGAATCGCGCTACGATGCGCACCGCAGTCGCGGGAGCGCAGCCCAGTTCACGCGCCGCGGCGTTGCGGCTCAGGCCCGCGGCCACCTTCAGAACGACCCGGCAGCGAATACGCTGGTCGGGGCAGCCACTGCGACGATCCAGCTTCAAGACCCGCCGACGAGCGGGTCGCTGCAACCTCAACTTCGCCAACATCGTGAGACCTCCTTGTCTCTGGGTTCGCTTCGGACAACCCCAGAATCGCAGGCGAGGTCTCACGTTTTCAATTCCGAATCACTGAAAGTCATTTAGCGCGAGCCGAGCACCAGCTCCCGGATCCACACCGGGAACAGGATGAGCGAGGCGGCCGCCAGGGCGACGATCGCGGTTCGCTCCCGCCGGCCCAGCCGCTGGATGAAGAGCGCGCTTCCGGGGATCAGGGCGATCCACGCCGGTTCCGTGTAGCGCGGGTACGCGACCGTGAGCACCTGCGTGAACAGGATCCCGAGGAACGCCCAGCGCCCCGCGTGCGCCAGCCAGTTGTCTCCCGGGCTCAGGACCGTCGCGAGTCCCAGGACCAGCGGGGCCGCCGACGACAGCGCGATCACGATGCCGAGGAGCATGAGCAGGCGCGGGCTGCGGTCCGGGAACTGGCCCCGCCGGGACACGCCGATCATGACGCGGTCCAGCTCGAGCGCATCGAGCA
>CAIXRL010000547.1 GCA_903921835.1 Candidatus Eiseniibacteriota bacterium
CGTCAGACGCAAGAGGATCGGCCGGCCGCGCCGGAATCGTGTTCTCCACACGATGAGGACAGCGGCCGGTCGAGCTTCGCAGCGGATGACGCGCAGATCGCGCTCGCAGGCGGCGGGCTCATGAATACTCCGGGCTAATCATTAGGTTCTTGGTTCGATTCCAAGGCGGCGCACCAGCTTACTCAAGCAGCTGCGGGGCACCTTCCCCGCTCCAACCTTGGCCCTGTGCGCTTGTGCGCGGTACTGCACGAGCCGCAGGGCTTCGTGTTTGGCGAGGTCTTCTCCGACAGTTCCGTCGCGCTCCCTCACAGCGATGGCGCCTTGTCCGAGGACGGCCTGAAGCACTGCCAGGGACCCGTCAACTGCGCGCCACTCGGTGGAGAAGGTGTGGCGACAGAGGTGAGAGCGGAAGCGCTGAATCCCGGAAGGCTCGCGAACTCGCTTGATGAAGCTGCAGGAGTCGGAGTACGGGCACAGACGACCGACCTGGAGTGTCCCCGAGGTCAGGGCCGCGCTCTCGGAATATGCCCCCTGGAGCTCGCCTTGAGACTTGCCCCAGCGAGCCCGCGATAGCGAATGGCCAAGGAGGGCGCCCGAACCACGGCTGAGTTCCGGGCACCCCTCTTAGCTCGCCACCGGTCCCTGCTACTTGAGCACGACCAGTCTTCGCTCGCCGACCAGGTGGCCATCCAGCGTGAGACGCGCGAAGTAGACGCCCGGTGTGCGGTGACCACCCGCGTCGGTGCCGTCCCACGTCGCGTCAAGATCGGCGTACTGGTGATCGCCTCGGTGCGTCGGCTGGTGCTGCGCTTGCCGGCCGCGTTCCCGTACCGCGACGAGTGGTGCGCGCTGGCCCTGCGAATCGGCGCCGTTCCGGGCTAAGGGTCTGTGAAGTAATAACTTGATCATTTAGCGATTGCGGTGTGGACCGATCGAGTAGTTCCAATCACCGTGAAACGTGTTGGGTTGCAAGTTGATGGCCGTCATCTGTTTCGCCGTGAGCTTCAGGCCCTTGGGGTACTTGTGGGTGTCCAGTACGCAGCGGACCTTGAGGCCCGTCTTTGTCTTGGTGCCTGCGATGAGGCTGACGATGGCCGCGTGGCTGAGCAGCGGCTGGCCTCGCCAGTTCTGCGAAATGAATGAGAAGAGCCGGTGCTCGATCTTGTTCCACTTGCTGGTCCCAGGCGGGAGATGACAGACCGAAATGGTCAGCCCCGTCTGCCGAGCCAGTTTCTGGAGCTCCCACTTCCAGAGGCGGAGGCGGGACCCGTTGCTCCCGCCACTGTCGGCGGTGATGAGGAGCGATTTGGCGTCCGGGTAGTGCTTGCGCCCAAGTTCGCGCCACCAGCGGCGAATGGTGGCCACGGCGAATGCGGCGGTGTCGTGGTCCACACCGACGCTGACCCAACCGCGGTTCCGGCCGAGATCGTAAACACCATAGGGGATGGCCTTGCCCTTCTCGGGATCCAGGAAGTCATGAACCTTCACCTTCTCCGGGTTCCCCTGGGGGCGCCAGGCCCGCCCGCCGTTCTTGAACCGCCCCACCAGTTCCTTCTTCTTGGTGTCCACCGAGATCGCCGGCTGGCCTCGTTTCAACTGGGCCGTGACCACCTCGTTGATGTGTTCGAACTGCGCATTCCGATCGGGATGGCTGGTCCCCTCCAGCGTCTTCCGGTTGGCCTGCAGGCTGTATTCCAGGTCATGCAGAAGTCCCGCCACCAACGTGTGGCTGACCTCATAGCCCTGCGTGTTCAACTCCTCGGCCAGGTGGCGCGTGCTCTTGCAGGTCCAGCGCAGCGGCGACTCCGGATCCCCCCGCGTCACCGGTTCCACCAGTTCCTCCAAAGCCGTCGTCAGTCCGGGCACCAGTAGCGTCGCCCGCTTCCGCCCAGCCCCCGAGCGCCGAACACGGGAGAGGTCCAAAGGCTTCTTCGGAGCCAGCTCCGCAAGCCCTCGAACTATCGTATTGCGGGCTAGGCCGATCGCACGAGTGACTACCGCGATGCCGCCCCGCCCCAAAGCCCGGGCCTCAGTGCCGGCCCACATACGCCGGTGGCGTTCGTCCATCGCGGGCAACAGCGCGCGGTATTTTGCTCGGATCTCCTGCTCAGTCCCCATGCCGCCAGGGTCAGCCAAAACAAAGAAATGATCAAGTTATTTCTTTACATACCCTAAGTTCGCGCGCGGCACCGGCATCGACACTTCTTCCGCGATCGTCCCGGGCGGAGCATGCCCGAAACGTAGCTTCGCCGCGGCGACCGCACCGATCGGCGCTGCCGGCCGCGCTCCCGCTCGTTCCGCGCAATTCCACACCCGACTCTCGGGCCGCCGCCGTCGATTTCGAACCGCGCGACGAGCCACGCGATCGCGTTCATGAATGGATCAGGCTAAGTCAACGCGATAGGATTGTTCTCCTGGCGGCCACCCTTTGGGGTGGCCGCGGCGCCACTGAATCTCTGCCCCCTCGTGTCCGCGCCCCGGCCGCACGAGTGCTCGCCAGCTCGCCGAGCGTGTCGCACAAGGGTTTCGCGACGACGGCCGCTTCGGCTCGACTCCTGCGAACCGAACTCCGCAATCAGCGACACCCCGTCGCGAGCCGGCAAGCGGTACCGCACCACCCTTCATTCCCCTCCCAGCGGGCAACGCCGCGCCATGTGGCTTGCCGCGCCATGTATACTTGAGCTTGCTCTGTCGTTCGCCGCGCCGCAGCGGAACCACCCGGAGGCATCGTGCGTACCAGCCGCTTGTTCAACCCGTCGCTCTTGCTTCTGGTCCTGGTGTCACTGGCGGCGCCCCGCCCCGCCGGGGCGCAGTGGTCGACGAACCCCACCACGAACAACACCGTGTTCCCGGGCGGCACAGCCTCCTACCATCCGTCGATCGTCACCGACGGCGCCGGCGGCGCGATCATCAACTGGTGGGACTCGCGCGGCGGCGTCGGCTTCCAGTACGTGTACGCGCAGCGGGTGAACCGCTTCGGCAATACGAAGTGGATGAGCTCAGGCGTCTCGGTGGGCCAGCCGACCGACATCGCCATCTTTCCGACGACAGTCTCCGACGGCACCGGCGGCGCGATCGTCACGTGGGACCAGGTGCGAGGCGTCAGCCACATCTACGCGCAACGCATCGACTCGACCGGCGTGCTTCACGGAGGAACGAATGGCGTGACGATCTGCGCAGCGTCGGGCGGGCAGTACAACCCGACCATTGCATCGGACGGCAGCGGCGGTGCGATCATCGTCTGGACCGACCAGCGCAACGGTAACAAGGACGACCTGTACGCCCAGCGCATCGATCATGCTGGTGCCGTGCGGTGGACGACCAACGGCGTGGCCATTTCCACCGCAACGGCCTACCAGTCCTACCCTGCGATCGTGGCCGACGGCGCAGGCGGCGCGATCATCGCCTGGCAGGACAGCCGCAATGGCGTCGACAACGACGTCTACGCGCAGCACGTCGACTCGCTGGGCAACGTGAGTTGGGTGGGCGACGGCGAGGCCGTTGCCACCGGGCCCGCCGACCAGTACCGGCCGTGCATCGTCGGCGACGGCTCGGGCGGCGCGATCATCGCGTGGATGGACGAGCTCAGCGGCAGCTACGACGACTTCTACGCGCAGCACCTCAACGCGGCCGGGACGCCGCTGTGGGCCGCCGGCGGCGTGCCGATGTGCGCCAACACGGCGTACAAGGGCCAGTACGTGGTCGCGAGCGACGACGCCGGCGGCATCATCGGTGCGTGGGCGTCGAGTGTCGGCTCAATCCTGAGCGTCCATGCCGGTCGGATCAGCTCCGCCGGCGCGAACGCGTGGGGCATCGACGGCATCGCCATCGACACGCTGGCCGGCAATCCCCAGATGCCGGCCATCATCAAGGACGGCGCGCACGGCGCGATCATCGCCTGGACCGATGGGCGCGTGGCCGGGAAGACGGACATCTACGCTCAGCGCGTCACGATCGCCGGCACGCCGCGGTGGACGCCCAACGGCCAGGGCATCGCCACCGGTACGCAGTACAAGTCTGCGGTCGCGCTGATGAGCGACGGTGCGTGCGGCGCCACGATGACGTGGCTGCGCGCCGGCAACGTGTACGCGTCGCACGTGGACAGCCTCGGCGCGCTCGGTCCGGTCCCGACCACCGGCGTCGACGACGGCACGACTTCACCGCAGATGGGGTCCGAGCTGTCGCTGAACTGCCCGAACCCGTTCACGCCCTCGACGGCCATCCGCTTCACGGTGCCCGCTGCCGCGCATGGCGAGCAGGAGCCCGTCGCGGTCACGCTGCGCGTCTACGATATTGAGGGCCGCGAGGTGGCGACCCTGGTGAACGCGCGGCTGAGCCCCGGCACGCACTCGGTCACCTGGGACGCGATCCACATCTCGAGCGGGGTCTACTTCTCGCGCCTGACCGTGGGCGAGCGTAGCGAGACCCGGAAGCTGATGTTGACGCGGTAGGCCCATCCGGCCACAGAGCCGCAACGCGGGAGTGACAGCTGTCCCAGCCCCCTACGCAGCCGGGTGCCGTCCCCGAGGCGCCAGGCTCTTGAGCGCGAAGCGCACCCGCTCCTCGACGGAGCCGTCACGCAGCGCCGCGTCGCAGCGTGCGACGGCTTCGCGGATCTCGATCGCGTTGAAGCCGAGGCTGCGCAGGGCGCGCTTCACGTCGTCGCTGGCCTCCGGCTCGCACAGCACAATGACGTTCTCTTGCCGCACGGAGTCCGCGGCCGCCGCATCGCGCCTCTCCCTTCGCTCAGCCGTGCGCGCCTTCGCCTGGGCCCGCTTCCCCTCCATGAAGCCCTGACCCAGCGCGCGCTCGGCCTCGTACTGGTTGAACTAAACCGCTGCGCGGTGGAGAACCCCGTTCCACGCTCTCTCCCTGGGCCGTCACCCGGACGGCCGGTCTTCGGTCCTCCAAGCAAAGGGGGGAGCGCCATAGGCAAGTTCCACGACCAGATGGACCGCGAGCTTCGCATTCGGGGGTTCGCCGAAAGCACTCGGGTCAGCTACCTCGAGAAGATGAAGTCCCTCGTCCGCCATTTCAGGAAGCCGCCGGATCAACTGGGCCCTGAGGAAGTGAAGCAGTACCTGCTGTTCCTGGCCAAGAACCGGCGCTTGAAGTGGAGCACCTTCAATCTCTACGTGTGCGCCATCCGCTTCTTCTACCGGCACGTATTCCAGGTTCCGTGGGAGTTCAAGGTCGACATCCCCTATCAACGCACTGGGAAGCGACTGCCGGAGGTGCTGAGCGGCGAGGAGGTGGTGAAGCTGCTGGATGCGGCGAACACGCTCAAGCATCGCGCCATCTTCATGGTCCTCTACTCGGCCGGTCTCCGCGTCAGCGAGGCCCTCCACCTGCGTCCTGCTGACGTCGACAGCCAACGCATGATGATCCGCATCGCCCAGGGCAAAGGTCGCAAGGATCGCTACGTCATGCTGTCCGCCACGCTGTTGGAGACCCTGCGCCGCTACTGGCGTGAGGAGCGCCCCCAGGAGCGACCCCACGCCTGGCTGTTCCCGGGAAAGAAGCCCGGCGTGCCGCTCACGCGCGATACGGTCGAATGGGTTTTCGCCGCGGCCCAGCGCCACGCCGGCATCGCC
>CAIXRL010000548.1 GCA_903921835.1 Candidatus Eiseniibacteriota bacterium
CGATGCCGTGGTAGTCCAGGCCGGAGGCGAGGATGCGGTCCTTGGCGTCCGCCACGGTGGCCTCAGGCGGGATCGTGAGGAAGTCCTGGTCCATGAAGTCGGGGGCGGTGGCGCCGCGTTCCGAAAGCAGGTTGCGCACCTTGGTCTGCCGCGGTTCGGGCAACAGAGGCAGGAGTTCGCGCTGGTCCTCATTGGGCAGCACCGAAAGCAGGTCCACCAACTGCGGGGTGGAGAGGCTAGCCAGGATCGTGACCGCCCGTTCCTTGCGCAGGTTCGCAATGATCTGGCGCAGACGACCCGGATCGCCACGCAGCAGCGTGGGCACGGCAGGATCGGCGGCGCAGAGCAGCTCGATGCCCTTTTCGTGGGCGCGCAAGGCCAGCGTGGCGGCGAAGTCGTCCAGCAGGTTCGACAGGTCGAAATCCAGCGTCTCGAGGTCGAGCCTTCTCGCCTCGATCTTCGTGAAGTCGAGGATGTCGTTGATCAGGCCGAGCAGCGATTCACCGCTGGTGCGCACGATCTCGGTGTAGCGCCGCTGCTCGTCGCTCAACTCCGTCTCCAGCAGCAGACCTGTCATGCCGATGACGCCGTTCATCGGCGTGCGGATCTCGTGACTCATGTTGGCCAGGAACTCGCTCTTGGCGATGCTGGCCATCCCGGCCTGTGCCGCCAGGTCGTTGGCCCGGGCAGTGGCCTCCTCGAGGTGGCGGTTGGTCTCCTGGAGCTTCAACTCCGCCCGCTTGCGCGCGGTGATGTCGATCATCACGGTCAGGAAGTGCTGCCGCCCCTGGCTGCTGATCACCTCGCCCGAGAAGAGACCGTCGAGGATCGCTCCGTCCTTGCGCCGGATCTGCAGCTCGAAGTCGGCAACGCGCCCATCCGCCTGCAGCTTGTCCGCCGTCGCGGCCTGCTGCCCGGCGTCCGGGAACAGGTCGAGGTCGGCCGCCGTCTTGCCGAGAATCTCGCCCTTGGAATAGCCGAGCACGTTCAGGAAGGCGTCGTTGACATCGGAGAACCGCCGGTCGGGCAGGGTGGAGAGCGCCATCAGGGCAGGGTTGTTGCGGAACAGGCGTTCGAAACGCTGCTGCGATTCCTGCTCTGCGCCCAGGTCCTTGCTGACGCCGAAGATGCAGTCCACACCGTTCCATTGGCCGAACCAGACGCGCGTCTCCGCCGGAACGAGTGTCCCGTCCCTGGCGACCAGCGGCAGGGGACAACTGTCCCGCTCGCCGCTGATCATGGCGGCGAAGACCTCCCCGGCTTCCAACTGCTTGTCCGACGGATGCAGGTCCAGCACCCGCATGCCCGCGAGTTCCTCGGCGCTGTAGCCCAGCTTACTGCGGAGAGCCTTGTTGGTGAAGAAGATCCGGCCCTCGGGCGTGGCCACGACGATCAGGTCGCCGATGGTCTCGAAGAACGTGCGGAAGTTGGCCTCGCTCTCGTGCAGCGCCTTCTCCACCTGTCTGCGCTCGGTGACGTCGTGGATGATGGAGTGCAAGACGGTGCGCTCGCCAAACCGGATATTGCTGGCCGACACTTCCACGTCGCGCAGCGAACCGTCCGCCAGGCGGTGCTGGAACTCGAACCGCGGCCCTTCCTCGCGCTGGGCCGCTGCCATGGCCGCCCGGACCTCGGAATCGGGAATGGTGCTGACGTCGGTGATCCGCGTGGCCAGCAGCCGCTCCCGCGAATAGCCGTAGAACGCGACGGCGGCGGCATTGGCGTCGATGATCGCTCCATCCGCGGGATCGACCAGCAGCATCACCGCCGAGTTCCGGGCGAACTGATCGCGATAGGATTGCTCGCTCTCCTGCAGCGCCCTCTGCTGGGCGCGGATGCTCTCGTCGGTGCGGCGCAGCAGGACATAGATGAAGCCCAGCAGCAACGCCAGCAGCACCGCGCCGGCGGTTTCACTCAGGGCCAGCAGCCGGGCAAAGGCGACCTTGTCGGTCGTGATGTCGCTCATGACCAGCAGGTCGCCGATTTCCTTGCCCGAGGCGTCGTTCAGGGGCGTCGCGGAGACGCGCCAGTCCCTCCCATCGGAGGCGATGTCCCGGTCCGTTTCGCCGTGGCCACGCTTGCCCGCAACGCCGTCGGCCCAGCCTGCAAGAGCGTCGGACAGGCGCCCCTGTGAGGAGTAGATCACCACGCTCCCGGGCAGGCGGTCCCAGTCGGCATCCCTGCCATGGCACGACCGGCACGCGGCGGGCGTGAGCGCGCCAGCTTCCCTGGCCTGCTTGCCCAGGCTCGCCTTGCGGACGATCACGGCCAGCCGGGTGCCGGCAGGAGTGGGCAGCGATCGCAGGACGTCTTTGACCTGCCTGCTCAACTCCACGTAGCCGCTGAGCCTGCCGCCATCGAAGACCGGCTGCACCACCCGCAGGGTGAAGGTGCCCAGCGTCCCCAGTTCGATGCCCGAGGCGGACCTGCCGGTCCTTGCGGCCTCGAGGGCCGTGAAGCGCTCGTCGCGATCGCCGCAGCTGATGCCCGGCATGTGGACGCGCAGGAGGCACACGAGGTGCTTGTCGTAGAAGGAGAAATGCGTGAAGCGATGCTCCCGGCCCAGCGTCTCGAACACCGGCCGCCAGGCGGCCAGGAGGCGTCCGGCGTCTCCCCTGCCCAGTGCCCTGCGCACGTCGGCATCGGCGGCGACCGTCTGCGCGGCGTCGGTCAAACCGGCGGCCTGCTGGTCCAGGGCCGCGTGGAGATCGCCGGAAGCCCTGGACACGCGGTCCGTGATGGTCCCGGCCAGTTGCTGCCGGTGCTCGTGCCACAGGAGAGCACCCGCGCCGATCATCACGACCACCACCACGGCCGCCAGAGGCGGCAGCAGCAGTCGCAGCACAGGCCTGGGGGAGGCTTTGGCGCGGCGGGTCGAGACGAAGGCGGCGGCCATGCCGATGAGCAGCACGAGCATCAGCCCCACGGGCAGCGCTGCCCGGGAAACCACCTCCCATTTCCAGGCGCGCGCGTCGATGTCCATCCCCAGCACCGCAAGCACGGCGCCGGTCTGCGGGTCGGTCAGCGGGACCAGCGCCGAAATCCACACGCCCCAGCGGTCCTTGTACGGGCCCTCCGCCACCGTTCGGCCCGTATCAAAAGTGCGACGAAACGGTTTCGGCGCCTCCCCGTAGACCTGTCCCGGAGGAGAGTGATTCTCGGAGCTGGCCGGCTCGGAATCCAGATAGAAGAACACGGCGCCGTCGCGCCGCCGTCCCATCAGGTAGATCCACCGCCATCTGGCGTCGACCGCGCAGGCCGCCTTCACCCGCTCCGTGATCCGCTGGTAAGCGGGGCTCTCCAGGTCGGCATTCGTGCCGGTGAGCGACCTGACCTGGTCGACGTCCACCGCCTGCGCCACCAGCCGCGCCTGCTGAAGCAGGTCGGCGCGCAGTTCACGGTCGGCCTGCGCGGCCATCCACCATGCCAGCAGCACCCCGGCGATCAGCACGGTTGCGGCCGCGCCGATCATCCACAGGTTGCTTCTCTTCCCCAGGTCCAGCGCACGCTTGTCCTTCATCAGGCCATGCCCTCGTTTGGAGGGTTCATCGCCTGCCCGCTCCGCACTGGCCGGTCCGTGGAGAGTGCGGAGGATCGCCGGGAGTCCGTCCTGGGTTTCACGACCATCGCGCCGCCGGCGAGTTGCAGCTGAAGCGACGACATGGCCCGGAAGGCGGCAGCCCGGCCGTGCGAGCGCGCCGGGGGCAGGGTCGTGGTGCGGCGCAGGCGGGCCGACGGCGTCGGCCAGCAGCCGGCAGCATGGCCCAGATAGGCGATCGGCGGCGAGTTCAGGGACAAGGTGGTGACCCGGGTTGCGCGATGGACATGGTCCTCCACACCGGATGCGTGGAGAGGCACCTCCGAGGGACACCCCGAGTTCGTCGGGTGTCGAGCGCCGACCAGCCTCGCCGGGTGTCGGCACGACGCGCCGCTCGCTTGAGGACGACAGGCACCCGTCCGCGGCGGTGCGGCGGTTGCGGCAGTTGCGGCGGTTGCGGCGCGCGTCTACCGGCGGGACAATCGGGGCATGAACGGTCGCCTCCGTGTCGCCTCGCTCCTCGTGGGCGCCCTCGCGCTCGCCACACCTGCAAGCGCGCAGGTGTACCGCATGTTCTCCGACAGCCCCGACACCACTCAATGGATCGCCTCGTGGGGCTTCGCCAGCGGCGGCAGTTCGCTGGCGCTGGTCGCCACCAGTCACGTCCCGGTGACGCGCACGGCGTTTCTCGGCAGCAACGCCGCGCGACTGGACTGGACGGCGGCCAGCGGGGGCGCCTGGGAGCTCACCATCGCCGATTCGGCCTGGGTGGTGTTCGACAGCTCGCCCTACGACACGCTGGTGTTCGCGGTGTGGTCGCCGGGCGCGATCGGCACACCCGACCTGCCCCTGTTCTTCCTCGAGGACGCGAACAACCATCGCAGTCCCACGCACCCGCTCTCCGAGTTCGTGGGCGCGGTGCCCTCGGCCGCGTGGACGCGCGTCGCGGTTCCGCTGGCGGCGTTTCGCGGCAACCCGGGACCTGCCGACCTGACGAAGCTCAACAAGGTGTTCTTCGCCCAGGCGCCCACCATGGCGCCGGGCGTACCCCACACGCTGCTGGTGGACGAGATCCGCTGCGTGGTCGCGGGTCTCGCGGCACCCGCGACGCCGCTCGCCCAGGCACGCGCATACGAGCGCCACGCCGAGTTGCGCTGGGAGGCGGCGCCGCTCGCCGGCGCGGATTGGGTGCGACTCGAGCGATCCGTCGGAGCGGACTGGGTCCGCGTCGCGGACGCGCCGGTCGCCGACGGCACCTGCCCGGACTGGCTCGGCGCGCCGGGGCTCACGGCCTCGTACCGCGTCAGCGCGATCGGGCCCGACCTGCGCGTCTCCGCGCCGTGCCCCACCGTCAGCGCAACCTCGCGGGCGCTCAGCGATCCCGAGTGGCTCGACATGGCCGAGGAAGCGGCGTTTCGCTACTTCTGGATGCATGGCCACCCGGCCTCCGGGCTGGCGCGGGAGCGCTACGGCTCGGGCCGCACCTGCGCCACGGGCGGCACGGGCATGGGCCTGCAGGCCATCCTCTGCGCTGCGGAGCGCGGCTGGATCACGCGCCTCGAGGCATCCGAGCGCGTGCAACTCATCGCCGATTTTTACGACACGAAGGCGCGCACCTTCCACGGCGCCTACTCGCACTGGCTGGACGGCGCCACCGGCGCCGCGATCCCGTTCGACGCGCCGGACGACTCGAGCATGGACGTGGTCGAGACCTCGTACCTCATGCAGGGCCTGCTGGCGGCGCGCCAGTACTTCGACGGGGCGACCCCCAGCGAGACGGGCGTGCGCGAAGCGGCCACGCGAATCTGGGAGCGCATGGACTGGAACGCGTTCCGCCCCGCCTCGCCGGGCAACGCGCTCTACTGGTTGTGGTCCCCGAAGTACGGTTTCGCCCACAGCTTCGCGCTCAGCGGCTGGAACGAGGACATGGTCGCCTACGTGCTCGCGATCGCCTCGCCGACACACCCGATCCCCGCCTCGTGCTACGCCGCAGGCTGGGCACGCTACGGCGCGATCGTGAACGGCCGGACGTTCTACGGGTACCGCCTGGCGGTGGGGCCGGACTACGGCGGCCCGATGTTCCTGAACCAGTACTCGTTCATGACGCTCGATCCGCGTTTCAAGCGGGACGCGTACGCCAACTACGAGGTGCAGTGTCGCAACGCGTCGCTGATCGACCGGGCGTACTGCGCGGCGAACCCGGGCGGATTCGCGGGCTACTCGAGCGACATCTGGGGACTCACGGCGAGCGACGATCCGTCGGGGTACAGCGCCCGCGGCCCGTACTCCGGTGACAACGGCACCATCGCACCCACGGCCGCGCTCGGCATGATGCCGTTCACGTATCAGAACTCGCTGGCCGCGCTGAAGGCCATGTACCGCACCTACGGCGACCGCCTGTGGGGACCGTTCGGCCTGCGTGACGCGTTCAACCCGGGGCAGAACTGGTTCGCTTCCTCATACATCTCCATCGACGAGGGCCCGATCGCGGTGATGATCGAGAATGCGCGCACCCAGCTGGTCTGGAACGCGTTCATGAAGAACCCCGAGATCGCGCCCGCACTCACCGCGATGGGCTTCGTGCCCGACTCGGCCACGGCGAGCGGCGTGGACGCCCCGGCGAACGCGGGCGCGCACCTGGCACTCGCGGCCGGGCCGAACCCGTTCCGTGGCTCGGCCTCGCTGGCCTACACGCTGCAGGCCGCCGCCCGGGTCGAGGTCACGGTGCACGACGTGCAGGGGCGCCTCATGGCCACGCTGTGGTCCGGCGTGCAGGCCGCCGGCTCGCACGTCGCGCGCTGGGACGGCCGCGATCCGCGTGGCGCAGCCGCACCGGCGGGCCTGTACCTGTGCCGCGTCCGCACCGCGGCCGACTCCGCCACGGCGCGCGTGCTGCTCGTGCGATAGTACGGGCTCAGGGCGGAAGCGTCTGGTCGAGGCGCAACCGCCTCCCGGCGCCTGCCGTTGCGCACACGCGGGCCCTCGTGCTCCAGGGCGCGGAGCATGCGACGAGCCGGCCGGCAGGTCGCTCCGGATGGCAGCTCGCGCCGCGAGGCTGGGAGCGACCCCCTCGGGGCGAAACGTCCACGGCCGCCACCCGAGGCGCTGACGGGGCGGACGGCCGGCACCGCCCGAGCGCTGCCCTTCGACACGGGCCCGAGGCGACGGTTGCCCTCAGTGCCGGAAGTGCCTCAGAACTTCGACGCCGAGGACCAGGAGGATCCCGAGGATCAACAGAATGCGCACGCGCATCGGGAGCCGATGAAGCGTAACCGTTCGTCCACGCCCGTATTGACGGGCGGCGACCAGCCCTCGCCGGCGAGGCCCTCACGCCCATTCGCTGCACGCCCGCATGGACGTGCAGCGATCAGGCGGCGCCGAGGATCTGCTGCAGCATGGCGTGACGGCGCTCGGCAACCTCGGCCGCGAAGTGATCCTTCCAGCCGTGCGGCGTGAGCTGCTTGACGTCGGTGCAGGTCGACAACCTCAACAGCACGTCCCTGAAGTAGTCGCCCGGATGAATGCCGGCAGCCTTCGCCGTCATCAGCAGGCTCATCAGGATCGCTGCCGTCCTGCCACCGCCCTCGCGCTGGAAGAACAGCCAGTTCTTCCTCCCGAGCGCGAACGGTCGCATCGCCCGCTCGGCAGCGTTGTTCGAGATCGCCAGCCGCCCGTCGTCGACGTAACGCTTCAGCGCCGGCCACTGGTTGCGCGCATAGCCAATCGCCTTGCCCAGCGGCGAGCGCGGCAACGCCTGCGTCTCGGCCAGGTCGAGCCAGGCACCGAACTCCTCCAGCAACGGCCGGGCCCTCGCCTTGCGCAGTTCGCAGCGCGCAGCGTCGTCCAGCTCCTTCGCCGCTTCCTCGATCTGGAACAGTGCCCGGATCCGATCGACCGCCTGCTTCGCCAACACAGGGTCGGTCGCCTCGGCGTCGACGAACTTGCGGCGCACGTGCGCCCAGCACGCCACCTCCGTCGCCCCACCCGGGAAGAAGAGCTGGTCGTAGCCACGGTAGGCATCCGCCTGCAGGTAGCCGGTGAAGTCCTTGAACACCCGGGCCGGACCGTCACGCTTGCGACTGTCGGTGAACTCGTACCAGTGCTGCCCCTCAGGGTTCAGGTACACCCACACGCGCGCCTGCCGCGGCCCGCCCTCGGCCGACCTGGCCAGCGTCACCGGCGTGTCGTCGGTATGCACCACGGCCGAGGCGAGCACCTCCTGGCGCAGTTCCTCGGCCACCGGCTCCAGCAACTCGGCGCAGCGCGCCATCGACTCGCACAGCACCGAGCGGGACAACTCCAGCCCTTCCGAGCGGTACTTGCCTTCCAGCCGGTAGTACGGCAGGTGGTTGCCGAACCGCTCGGTGATGACGTGAGAGAGGAACCCCGGACCCAGCAGGCCCTTGTCGATCACCTTGCCGCGCCACGGCGCCGTCACGACGCCCTCGTGGCAGGTGGTGCAGGCGTACTTCGTGCGCGCGATCTCGTGCACGATGCTCGTCTCGATGCGCTCCAGCTCGCGCGAGGTCTCCTCGCCGAACGCCTTGAGCTCCCCGCCGCAGGCGCAGATGCGGTCCTCGTCCTTGAGCTCGCACACCGTGCGTACGACCGGCAGGTGGGCAGGGAACTCGCCCCGGCGCTTACGGCTCGTCCGCGTGTGCGCCGGCACCTCGACCGTGACCGTAGCCACGACGCGGTGCTGCTCGGCCAGCCGTTCGGCCTCGGCGGCGATCTCGGCGAGGAACAGGTTCCCCTGCAGCGAGGTCTCGACGACCGGCGGCACGCGCTTCTCGCTGGAGCGGCCGAACACCCACTTCGCCAGCACCCGGTTCTGCTGCTCGAGCTGTGCGATCGTCTCGTCGCGCTCGGCCAGCCACCGCCGCTGCGTCAGGACGAGAGTCGTCAGAGCCTCGATATCAACCGGTAGTGCGCTCGTGCGGTCCATTGTGTCTCTGTATATCAACTATACTCGTATAATGCGAGGACTTTCTTGCGCTCTTCCACTCCAATCCTTCGAGCATCATCGCCAGTTGCGCCCGCGTGAGTTCGACCCGGGATCCCTCGCCCCGAACCGCGAACGGAAACGTCCCCTTCTCGAGCCGCTTGTACAGGAGCCAGAATCCGTTCCGGTCCCACAGCAGCAGCTTCACCCGGTCCCGCGCCCCGTTGTGGAACACGAACACGTCGCCGGAGAACGGATCGTCACCGAACTCGTCCCGCACCAGTGCGCACAGGCCGTCATGCGCCTTGCGGAAGTCCACCCGCTTCACGCACAGGAACACCCGGTGGCTCCCGCCCAGGTTCAGCACCTGTGCTCCAGAGCCTCGAGCACCCGACGCAGGTGCTCCGGATCGAACCCCGCGGGTACCGACACGCGGTGGCCCGAGGGCGTCGTCACCTCGAGCGCGGCAGGTGCGCTCGGCACCGTGTCGGTCAGCTCGACCGCGAGGAACGCGCCGCCCGGTGACTCAGCCGCGCGGGTGCGCTGGAAGCGCCTGTGCCACCAACGCAGCTTCCACGCCGGCTGGCCGCAGCGCCGGGAGGTCTCCGGGAAACTCCAGCCGTGCCGCTCGCGCCACGCCAGCCACTTCGCCATCTGCTCGGGGTTCGCTCGTCGCATGCCACGCACTCTGACGGACAGCACGACCCGGCGGAAGAGTGGGCGTCAGACGACGGATAC
>CAIXRL010000549.1 GCA_903921835.1 Candidatus Eiseniibacteriota bacterium
CCTCGACGAATCGCTTGATGTACGGCGTCCCGAAGCGCGCCGTGACGTTCCAGTCGATGTCGCGCACCTCGTCCCCCGGGACGTACGGGCGCACCTCCTCGAACTCGACACCGCGCCCCTTGAAGACGCTGTGCGAGTTACCGGAGAACAGGTCATCGACAAGCCGGCGGCTGCGGATTTCGAGCCGCCGCACCTTCCGGAGCAGCTCGGAGGTTTCCATCAGGGAACGCGCACCTGCTCCAGGATGCGGCGCGCGACATCCTCGCCGTCCAGGCCCTCCGCCTCGGCCTCGTACGAGACCTGGATGCGGTGGCGCAGCACGTCGAGACCTATGGCCTTGACGTCGTCGGGCAGCACGTAGGGCCGGCCGCGCACCAGCGCGTGACCCTGTGCGCCGCGGACGAGGAACAGCGTCGCGCGCGGAGAGCCGCCGTACGCGATGAGCGCGTCCATGCCGGTGAGGCCGAAGTCGCGCGGCCGGCGCGTGGCGCCGACCAGGTCGAGCACGTACTCCTGGATCTTGTCGTCCACGTAGATACCGGCGAGCGCCGCGCGCGCCTCGAGCACCTGCTCCCGCGTCGCCTGCGCCTGCAGCTGCGGCATCACGGACAGCCCGGCCCGCCGGAGGATCTCCTTCTCCTCGGCGCGCTCGGGGTAGCCCACCTTCACCTTGAACATGAACCGGTCGCTCTGCGCCTCGGGCAGCGGGTAGGTGCCCTCCTGCTCGATCGGGTTCTGGGTCGCCAGAACCAGGAACGGCTGCTCCAGCGGGTGCGTCTCGTCGCCCAGCGTGACCTGCATCTCCTGCATGGCCTCGAGCAGCGCCGATTGCACCTTGGCGGGCGCGCGGTTGATCTCGTCCGCGAGCACGAGGTTCGCGAACACAGGCCCCTTCTTGGCGCTGAACGAGCCGTCGCGGGGATTGTAGATGAGCGTGCCGGTCAGGTCAGCGGGCAGCAGGTCGGGCGTGAACTGGATGCGCCGGAACTTGAGCGAGAGCGTCTGCGCGAGACTCGTCGCCGCGAGCGTCTTGGCGAGACCCGGAACACCCTCGAGCAGCACGTGGCCGCCCGTCAGCATGCCGATGAGGAGCCGGTCCACCATGTGCTGCTGGCCGACGATGACGCGTCCGACTTCGTCGCGAACGCGCGAAAGCATTTCACCTGCGCGCTCGATCTTCCGGGCGGTGATGGAATCGACGGTCATGACTTCCTTCCTGGAAGTGGTTCGCGGCGGCCGGGCATCGGGCGGCGCGGCCAGTGCGACACCATAATAGCCGACCGGCCCCGCCGCGCCCGTGCGCGGCGGGGCCGGGTCCGGGCATCACTCAGGCGGCGCGCTGGAGCGTGGGCACGCCATCGGCGACGGGGCTGTCGGCCAGCCACTCCGAGAGCACCTCGCGCGCGTCGCTCAGCGCGAACGGCGCGTGCAGCGACTCGAGCCGGTCGAGGCGGTTGAGCGAGCGCACGATCTCGAGCATGCACTCCGCCTCCTCCCCCGGGCTGCCGCTGGCTCGGGCGCGCACCAGTCGCTGGTGCACGCGCAGGCGGGCCAGCGGTTCGACGCTCAACTCGCGACGATACGCGGCCGCCGCAGCCTGGAAGATCGGCTCGGCGTCCGCCGGCCGTCCCGCCGCGTAGGCGGCCAGCGCGTGAAGGTGCAGCCTGGACCCCGGCAGGAAGCCCGGAGCGAAGCGAAGACAAACCCGGTCGAGTGCGTTGCGGAGCATGGCGTGGTCTCGGGTCGGTAAGGCATGAGGGGGCGGCACACGTCCCGAACTGCAGGTTCGGTGCCATCCCCACCCCTCACGCGCTGGCCCGCACATGCCACCGGGGGCCCCCCAGTCCGGACGATTCATGAACCGCGAGCCGGGAGCGCGAGATGTGCGTCAGACGCAAGCAAATCGGCCGGCCGCGCCGGAACCGTGTTGTCAACACCACAAGGACAGCGGTCGGTCGAGCCTCGCAGCGGAGGGCGCAAAGGTCGCGCTCGCAGGCGGCGGGCTCATGATATCGTCCCGGCTGGGCGCCCCGCGCATGTTGCAACCTGAGCGCCGGGCCCTCTCAGGCTGCACGACCCCTGGCCCGACCCGACTATTCATGAACCGCCAGACGAGAGTGCGAGATGTGCGTCGGCGGATGATGCGCAGATCGCGCTCGCAGGCGGCGGGCTCATGAATCGTCGTCATGGCCTGCTGCCACCACGAGCGATCGAAGTGTCTGCCCCACGAGTTCCGGGGGATTTGCAGCGCACTTTCAAGTCAGTCCGGGCTTGGGCGCACCACCGGCTCCCAGCTGAAGAGCGGGTATCCCTGCGTCAGCGCCAGCACCTCGCGCTCGACCTCGCGGGCGACGCCGGCGTCCCCGGGCTTCTCGAGCACCTTCGCCATCCAGCCGCCGATGAGCCGCATCTCGTCGGGGCCCATGCCGCGCGTGGTGAGCGCCGGCGTTCCGACCCGGATGCCGCTCGTCACCCAGGGCTTCTGAGGGTCACCGGGCACGGCGTTCTTGTTGACCGTGATGCGCGCGTGATGCAGCGCCTCCTCGGCCACCTTACCCGTCATTTCGCGGCGGCGCAGGTCCACCAGCAGCAGGTGGTTGTCGGTGCCACCCGAGACGAGGTCGAAGCCGTGCGCGAGGAGCGATTCGCCCAGCACGCGGGCGTTCTCGACGACGCGGCGCTGGTAGGCGTTGAAGCCCTCGGTGAGCGCCTCGCCGAAACACGCCGCCTTCGCCGCGATCACGTGCATGAGCGGGCCGCCCTGCAGGCCGGGGAACATCGACTTGTCGAGCTTCTCGGCCCAGTCCTGGCGCGTGAGCACGATGCCCCCGCGCGGGCCGCGCAGCGTCTTGTGCGTCGTGCTCGTCACCACGGCCGCATGCGGCACCGGACTGGGGTGCAGGCCCGCGGCGACGAGACCCGCGATGTGCGCCATGTCCACCACCAGCACCGCGCCCACCTCGTCGGCGATCGCACCGAAGCGCGCGAAGTCGAGGATGCGCGGATGCGCACTCGCGCCCGCCACCAGGATGCGCGGCCGGTGCTCCTTTGCCAGCCGCTCCACCTCGTCGTAGTCGATGCGCCCGTCCTCGGGGCGCACGCCGTACTGCACGCTCTTCCACAGCCGGCCCGAGATCGAGACGTTGTGGCCGTGCGTGAGATGGCCGCCGTGCGCGAGGCTCATGCCCATCAGCGTGTCACCGGGGTTCGAGACCGCGAGGTAGGCGGCGAGGTTCGCCGAGGCGCCGCAGTGCGGCTGCACGTTGGCGTGGTCGGCCCCGAACAGCTGCTTCACGCGATCGCGCGCGAGGTTCTCGGCCACGTCCACGAACTCGCAGCCGCCGTAGTACCGCTTGCCCGGCAGGCCCTCGGCGTACTTGTTCGTCAGCACCGAGCCCGCGGCCTCCCGCACCGCGTCGCTGACGAAGTTCTCGGACGCGATCAGCTCGAGCGTGGCGTGCTGCCGCTTCTCCTCGCCGACGATGGCATCGTAGAGCGCGGGATCCTGCGACTGGAGGCTGGACACGGGAGAACCCTCTAGGGTCGGATGTGGGCGTCTTCGTAGACGCGGATCTTCTGCACGCGCCGATCGTGACGGCCGCCCGCGTACGGGGTCTCCAGCCACACGCGCAGCCAGCGCAGCGCGTCCCCGGTGCTCGGAGCGGTCTTCTGCCCGAGCGCGAGAACGTTCGAATCGTTGTCGGCGCGGGTCAGCCGCGCCGTGTCGTCACTGGTCACGACCGACGCCCGCGCGCCGGCGACCTTGTTCGCCGCGATGCTCACCCCGATCCCGGTCGCGCAGACGACCACGCCGAGATCCGCCTCGCCGCGCGCGACGCGCTCGGCGACGGGAATCGCGAAGTCCGGGTAGTCCACCGACTCCGCCGCGGAGCCTGTGCCCACGTCCGTGACCTCGTGACCCAGCCGCACGAGCTCGGCCCGCACGGCCTCCTTGAGCGAAAAGCCCGCGTGGTCGCTGCCGACCGCGATCTTCATGCCCGGCTCAGGCCCGCTGCGCTGCGGCCTGCGGTACCGCCGTCAGCCAGCCGTGACGGTCCGCGACGTCGCCCTTCAGAATGCCGAAGAACGCGTCCTGGATCGCCCGGGTCACCGGCCCGCGCTCGCCGTCGCCGACCTGGATGCGGTCCACCGACGTCACCGGCGTGATCTCGACCGCGGTGCCCGTGAAGAACAGCTCGTCGGCGATGTACAGCAGTTCGCGAGGCATGACCGTCTCACGCACCGTGTAGCCGAGGTCGGCCGCCAGCTTCAGCACGCTCGCGCGGGTGATGCCGGCCAGGATGCTGGCACTGTACGGCGGCGTCAGGATCTCACCCTTCACAACGGCGAACATGTTCTCGCCCGTGCCCTCGCTGACAAAGCCGTTCACGTCGAGCGCGATCGCCTCGGCGTAGCCGTCCTCGACCGCCTCGAGCTTCAGCAGCTGCGAGTTGAGGTAGTTGCCGCCGGCCTTCGCCATCGCCGGCAGCGTGTTCGGCGCCATGCGCGCCCACGTGCCGATCTTGACCGCGACGCCCTTGGTGAGCGCATCGTCGCCGAGGTACTTGCCCCACGGGTAGGCCGCGATCATCGTGTCCACCGGCGTACCGATGGGATTCACGCCGACGTGCGCGTAGCCGCGGTACACCAGCGGCCGGATGTAGCACTCCTTGAGGTTGTTGATGGCGACGGTCTCAATGATCGCCTTCGTGATCTGCTCCGGCGAGAACGTCGGTTTCATCCTGTAGATCTTCGCCGACTGGAACAGCCGCTCGACGTGCTCGGGAAGGCGGAAGATCGCGGGCCCCGTCCGGGTGTGGTACGTGCGGATGCCCTCGAACACGCTCGAGCCGTAGTGCAGCACGTGCGAGAGGACGTGAACCTTGGCGTCGTCCCACGCCACGAACTCGCCGTTCATCCAGATCTTGTCGCTCTTGATCATGTTCGCCATGGCTTGGTTCCTCAGCGCGGGACGAGCCCGCTCATGACGCATTTCGTGCGCGCAACGCTTCCCGCACGGCCGGCGTGATGCGCCGGACGTGCTGCTGGATGCGATGCCAGCACTCTTCGTAGGCCTCCCGCGATCCGCCGAAAGGGTCGGATACCGGAAGGCCGGGATCACCGGGTTCAGGCCACTCACTCAGCACGTGCACGCGCTCGCGAGGCGCTCCCAGCGCTTCGAGCGCGACACGGTGCAACGGCTCCATCACGAACACGAAGTCCGCCGCCCGGACGAGCGGCGTGGTGGCCCGTCGGGCGCGGTGGGACTCGAGGTCCATCCCGGCGCGGGTCGCCACGTAGCGCGTGCCCTCACTGGCCGGCTGCCCCTCCCGCGCGGACGTGCCCGCGGAAAGAACCTCGACCCGTGCAGCGTCCTCTCCGAGTGCATTCACGAGCGACGCGGCCGCGAGCGGGCTGCGGCACGTGTTCCCCGTGCACACGAAGAGGACGCGAACGGCGGGCTCGGCGGAGGCCATGTCGGAGGATAGGCGCGCGCTTTCGCGTGCGTCAACCACCGCCCTTCGCATTGCCGGTGAGATCCTCGAAGTCGCCGAGCAGGCCGGTCACGTCCAGCGTGCCCCGGCGCAGGAGCCTGGGCCTGGGGCTCGTCACGTCCACGAGCGTCGAAGGCACGCTGCCGCGCCGGGGCCCGCCATCCAGCACGAGGTCGAGCTGGTTGCCGAAGTAGCCGACGACCTCCTGCGCCGTCTCGGCAGGGCGCTGTCCCGACAGGTTCGCGCTGCTGGAGACGACCGGCCCGCCGATCCGGTTGAGCAGCGCCTGCGACAGCGGGTCGTTGGGACAGCGCAACGCCACCGTGCCGCCGGCTCCCTGCACGCGCGCGGGCACCAGGCTCGAGGCGGTGAAGATCAGCGAGAGCGGCCCCGGCCACGATGACTGGATGAGCTTCGCCGCCAGCGGCGAGACGTGGGCGGCCAGCCCCCAGGCCTGCTCGGCGTTCGGGATGAGCGAGATGACCGCCTGGTGCGGCGCGCGACGCTTGAGATGCGCGATCATCTCCACCGCGGAGACGTCAAAGAGCGAGCAGCCGAGTCCGTAGAGCGTATCGGTGGGAAACGCGATCACGCCCCCACGCAACACCACCTCCGCCGCGGCGTCGAGCGCACGGCGATCGGGGTGCATCGAATCCACAGGAAGAATGTCCATCCGCTCCGCCTATCCTTTGCGCGCGCCGGCCGCCATGGCCACCGCTTCGGGCGTGCGCCGCGCCGGGCGCGCCGCCACCACGCTCGCGACACCGGGGCCTGCGAGCTCCATCACCGTCTCCGCCGTCACGGGGCCGGACTCACTCCCCATCACGATGCCGTCCTCCCCCCGCCGGTGCGACCGCTTCGCCGACGTCCCTGCGGCAGCGCCAGCCGGCGCCCCCGATCCCCCCGACGCATTCGTAGGCGCGCACGCGCGCCGCCTCAACGTCGACGCCGGTCGCGGTCACGTACGCTCCACGCCCACCCATGAGGGTCCAGCCGTGCTCGGCGCGGGCGGTGCCGGCGTGAAAGACCA
Organism: Candidatus Eiseniibacteriota bacterium; assembly: GCA_903921835.1. Taxonomy (GTDB): domain Bacteria; phylum Eisenbacteria; class RBG-16-71-46; order RBG-16-71-46; family RBG-16-71-46; genus CAIXRL01. Next base: position 6,526 of record CAIXRL010000549.1, read on the forward strand.
CGACGTCAGCCTGCGACTCGGCGTCATCGAGGCGTTCGAGCCAGCCCCCGCCGCGCACGCGCTCGGGATAACCCTCGTCCACGAGCGCCACCGTGACCGCCGCGCCCGGCCGGATCTCCAGCGCGGCGCCGTCCAGTGCGCCCGCAGCCGCGCTCGCGAGCAGGGCCCCGAACGAGCCCCCGACGAGCGGCATGACCGCCTGCGTCTCGGGATCGCCGAAGCGCGCGTTGAACTCCACCACGTGCGGCCCCGCCTCGTCCAGCATGAGCCCGCAATAGAGCGCGCCCAGGTAGGGCGTTCCGCGTGCGGCGAGTTCACGCAGCACCGGCACGACCACGCTTTCGCTCACAACGCACTCGACGTCGGCATCCACGCGTTGCGTCGGCGCGTACGCGCCCATGCCCCCCGTGTTGGGACCCACGTCGCCGTCGAACGCCCGCTTGTAGTCGCGCGCGGCGGGCAGCAGGACGTGGCGTTCGCCGTCGCAGATCGCGATGACCGAGGCCTCCTCGCCCGTCAGGAACTCCTCGAGCACGACACGACGGCCGCCTTCGCCGAACCGCCCGCCGGCGAGGCATTCCGTGACGAAGGCCGCAGCGGCCACGGAACTCTCGGTGACCAGCACGCCCTTGCCCGCCGCGAGGCCCTCCGCCTTGATGACCCAGGGCGGCTCGAAGCGCGCGAACGCCGCGATCGCCTCCCGCGGCTCGGTGAAGACCTCCCCGCGCGCGGTCGGCACGCCGGCGGCCCGCATCACGTCCTTCGCGAACCACTTGCTCGACTCGATGCGCGCGGCCTCGCGCGCGGCGCCAAAGACCGGGATCCCGGAGGCGATCAGCGCATCGGGGACCCCCGCGGCCAGTGCCACCTCCGGCCCGACCACGACGAGATCCACCGCCCGCGCCCGGCACGCAGCGACGACGGCGGGAGCATCCGTCTCGCTCACCTGGAGCCGCTCGAAGCAGCGGCCGGCACCGTCGTTGCCGGGCGCGAGCAGCACCTCCGGGTGATGCCCGTCGGCGGCAAGCCGCCACGCGAGCGCGTGCTCGCGGCCACCGGAACCCAGGACCAGGATGCGTGCGGGAATCATCATTACATTTTAGCCCGGACCATTCGTGCACCGCCAGTTGGGAGTGCCCCCATGGGAGTGTCCCGCCGGGGCGCGGCCACGAATGGACGCGGCTCACGAATGCCACGAGCCGCAACTGCGCCCTCACGCGCGTCAGGCGCCCCGGCAGCGAGCCACCCTGCCGCGATTCCCTGAGCGAACACCGCAGCGGGATCGCCCGCCAGCACGCGGGGCGGCTCGCCGCTCCCCCACACCAGCGCGAAGCCCGCGCTCGCCAGCGCGTGCGCCGCGCACGCCCGCGCGTGGCG
>CAIXRL010000550.1 GCA_903921835.1 Candidatus Eiseniibacteriota bacterium
GCGAGGTGCGCGGACTCGTGGCGGTACCAGTCCTTCTCCTCCTGGTCGCCCTTCCAGTTCGCGGTGCCCTTCTCGTAGGCGGCCTTCAGTTCGGGCGCCACGTAGGGCTTCAGGGCCTGCAGGTCGGCGCGCAGCGACGCGCGCACGAGCTTGCCCGAGAGCCAGGTGAACAGCACCAGCCCGCCCACCGTGCGGATCCACAGGAAGGGCACGTTGAGGAACGGCATCTGGCGCGGCTCGACGTGGCGCGCCATCCACGGCAGGTAGGTCCCCGCGCCCACGCCCAGCAGCACGACCATGGTCGCGACGCCGAACGGCAGGTACGCGGACAACGAATCGCCGATGCGCATGACCGGTCCGCCCCAGCGGCCGTTGGCCAGCCGGATCGCGCACGCGAGCGTGACGCCGCCCATGGCCAGCCCCAGGAAGTAGAGCGTGTTGATCGCCCACGCGCCCCACGCCCGCAGCGGGTTCGTGAACAGCAGGAACGCGAACGCGGCGACGCCGATCACCAAGCAGGCGATCCAGATCTGGCGCATGCGCGGGTTGGGGCGTACCGGCAGCTTGCCGGCGATGTCGCGGAGTGCGGCCTCGTGGCTCATCGCGGGCTCGTTTTCTGCATGTTGCGGATGTAGTGGACGATGTCCCAGGCGTCCTTCGACGAGACGGCATTGCCGTAGGACGGCATCACCACGCCGCCGTGGCGCATGTACATGTAGATGAACCCGTCCGTGCGCTTGCGCGTCGCCTCGGCCAGCAGGTCGGGCGGCGGCATGAACTGCGCGGCCACGGGACCGTCACCGGCCATCTTCATGCCGTGACAGGTCCAGCAGAACGTGTGGAACAGCGTGTCGCCGCGCACCACCGCGGAGTCGAGCTTCGCCTCGGCCGGCGCGACGAGGTTCTTGCTCGCGAGGTCGTAGGGCGCGTCGCCCATCCAGCGGTCGGCGTCGATGCTGGAAACGGCCAGCGAGTCCGGTCCGCGGAACGGCGTCCACTGCGGGTGCGTCGGGTCACCGCGCTGCGGGTCGATGACGACCGTCTGGCGCATGTCGCGGATCGGGTAGTACTTCAGGTGCGTGAGCGACTTGGTCAGGTCCTGGCAGCCCTGCTGGAAGGACACGGACCACAGCGCGATCACGCCGAGCAGGAGCTTCGTCCTAAGCATGGACGTGCACCTCCTCCGCCTGGTGCCCCTTGAGCGCCGACTCCACCCTGCCGACGGCCTCCCCCGTGCACGGCACCCAGATGCCGATGCGGTCCTCCTGGAAGCGCGGGTCGTAGGGCGCGACCTGCTTGATCTGCGGCAGGCGCGCGAGCGCCAGCAGGCCGAGCAGGTTCGCCAGTCCGGCGATGAGGATCATGGATTCGTAGCCGATCACGGTGAACGGCGGCAGCGAGAAGAGTTCCTTGCCGCCGATCACCAGCGGCCAGGACGCGATCGTGTAGTAGCACAGGCCGAAGCCGCCGCTCGCGCCCAGCAGGGCGCCCACGGCGGTCACCCAGCGCACGAGCGACGGCCCCTGCTCCAGCGCGTGCTCGATCTCGTGGTGCGGCACGGGCGAGAAGACGTTCAGGTCCTTGTGGCCGGACTGCCGCAGCGCCGTGACGGCCTCGGCGGCGTCGTCCACGTAGTAGAAGATCCCCATCACGCCGTGGAACTTCGGCGGCACGGGATTCAGGATCGGATCGAGGAGCCGGTGGATCACGGGTTCGCCCTCCGGCGCGGCATCGGCAGCGTCTCCTTGATCTCCGCGATCGAGAACGCCGGCAGCACGCGCACGAAGACCAGGAAGAACATGAAGAACCACGCGAACGAACCGGCGATCAGCGCCAGCTCCGTGATCGAGATGCGGTAGTAGAACCAGTTCGAGGGATTGAACGCGCGCGTCAGCGACGTGACGATGATCACGAAGCGCTCGAACCACATCCCGATGTTGACGAAGATCGAGAGCACGAACAGCGCGGCCATGTTCCGGCGCACGGGCTTGAACCACAGCGAGAGCGGGAAGATGACGTTGCAGCTGAACATGATCCAGAACGCCCACCAGTAGTGCCCGAAGGCGCGGAACCAGAACAGGTCGCGCTCGGCGCTGCTGGGCCCGTACCAGGCCATGAAGAACTCGGTCAGGTACGAGTAGCCGACCATGGTGGAGGTCAGCAGCACCAGTTTGGACAGCTTCTCCATGTGGTCGATCGTGACCAGGTGCTGCATGTTGAAGGCCTTGCGGATGATGATCAGAAGGAAGATCACCATGCCGACGCCGGAGAAAATCGCGCCCGCCACGAAGTACGGCGCGAACAGCGTCGAGTGCCAGCCGGGCAGCTGCGCCATCGCGAAGTCCCACGAGACCACGCTGTGCACCGAGAACACCAGCGGCGTCGCCAGCGCGGCAAAGAACAGGTACGCGCCGTAGAAGTGCTTCCACTGGTAGTTCGCTCCGGTCCAGCCGAACGCGAAGATCGTGTAGACGAGCTTGAGGAGCGGGTGCTTTGCCCGGTCGCGCGCCGCGGCGGCGTCGGGGATCAGGCCGACCAGGAAGAAGATGCTCGACACGGTGAGGTACGTGTTCACCGCGAACACGTCCCACTCGAGCGGCGAGCGCACGTTGGTCCAGATCTGGCGCTGGTTCGGGTAAGGGAACAGCCAGTAGTCGAACCACGGCCGGCCGGTGTGGATGGCCGGGAACATGGCGGCCGTCAGCACGCCGAACACGGTCATTGCCTCGGCGATGCGGTACACGGCGCGGCGGAAGTGCGAGCGGAACAGAAAGAGCACCGCCGAGACCAGCGTGCCGCAGTGCGCGATGCCGACCCAGAACACGAAGTTGGTGATGTCCACGGCCCACATCACGGGGCGCATGAACCCGGAGACGCCCCAGCCGTGCACGATCAGGTTGCGCACCGCGGCCAGCGCGGTGCCCAGCACGATCAGGTCGAGCAGGAAGATCGCCCACCAGACCTTGCCCGGGATGCCGACCATGCTCAGCACGTCGTCGTTGATCGACTTCTGCGTGACCGCCCTCTCGGGAACGTCGTTCACGCCGTCGCGGGTGATGTCGATTCGCGTCGTGCTCATGCGGGGCCGCCGTTCCGGGTGTCCCGCTTCACCTTCTGCAGGTAGGTGACCCCCGGCCTGGTGTTCAACTCCTCGAAGACCCAGTACTTGCGCTCACCGAAACTTTTCTGGTGCACGCTGGTGGCGGGATCCGCGAGATCGCCGAACGTGATGGCCTGCGCCGGGCAGGACTGCGCGCAGGCGGTCTGGATCTCGCCGTCGCGCACGGGACGCTTCTCGTCCTTCGCGTTGCCCTTGCCCTCGAGAATGCGCTGGACGCACATCGTGCACTTCTCCATCACGCCCTTGGAGCGCACGGTCACGTCGGGATTGAGCTGCCAGTTGAGCGGCTCGGGGAACGCGAACGTGGTCTTCTCGGGCGCCGAGTAGTCGAACCAGTTGAACGCGCGCACCTTGTACGGGCAGTTGTTGGAGCAGTAGCGCGTGCCGACGCAGCGGTTGTACACCTGCGCGTTCAGGCCCTCGGGATTGTGGTAGGTCGCGTAGACCGGGCACACGAGTTCGCACGGCGCGCTGCCGCAGTGCTGGCACATCATGGGGATGAAGCGCACGTCGCTCTTCCCCGGCTCCAGCGCGTCCTCGAAGCGGTCGATGCGGATCCACGACATCTCGCGGCCCTTCTGGATCAGGTCGGGGCCGACCACCGGAACGTTGTTCTCGGAGTTGCACGCCACGACGCACGCGCCGCAGCCGTTGCACGCGTCGAGGTTGATCGCCAGCGCCCAGCGGTGCTGCGCGTTGGGGTTCGTGGTCGCGTAGCTGCCGACGTCCACCGCGTTCTGGCGCGGCTCGCGCACCTTGAGCTCGGGGTCGAACGCGGTGATCGCGTGCGCCGGCGTCTTGAACGAGCCTGGCCGCGCGAGCGGCTCGGTGTGCTGGCCGGGTTTGGACATGACCGGATCCTGGTAGAGCGAACCCTCGCCCGCCGGGTAGTGCCCGTCGTAGTCCTCCAGGTGCGGCTTGGACTCCACGACGTCGCCGTTCGCGACACCCTGGGGTTTGACCTGGCTGCCGCCCAGCAGCGCCGCGACCGGGATCACCTGCGCGATGTGGCGGCCGTGCTGGTTCTTCTCCTCCTGCTGCAGGTACAGCACCGCGGCCTGCGTCCCGCGCGAGAGCTTCGCGTTCGCGCCCTGGTAGGCCAGCGCGCCGCAAGCGGCGTCGGTGGCCTGCGGCACCAGCGAGGCGGCGTTGACGCCGCGGTCCTTCGCGTAGCGGCCATATGCCGTGTGGCCCTGGCCCAGCGCGAGCGCCACCGTGTCCTTGCGGATGCCGGCGTACAGGTACGCGGGCACGTCGACGCTGCCGGCCGCGGTCTCGATCCGGATCGCATCGCCGGCAGAGATGCCCAGCGCCTTCGCGGTGTCGGGATGGATCTCCGCCCACGAGCCCCACACGGCCTTGCTGGTCATGTCGGGCAGTTCCTGCAGCCACGGACGGTTGGCGCCGCGCCCGTCGTAGAAGTTGTTCGAAGGCGCCACCACGAGCGCGCAGCCGCCCTCTCCCGCGCGCACCGGCTCCTCGAATCTCGGCGTCCCGGTCCAGCGCACGGGCTGCGCCGCGACATCCTCCCACGCACCGCCGGCCTTGAGCGAGTCGAGCCAGAAGTTCTCGAAGTCGCGGCCCTGCCCCAGGCGCGCGTGCAGCGGCTGCCAGCGCGCCTTCACGTACTCCATCCACGTCGCGGGCCACGCGGCTCCCACGCCGGCCGCGCGGCCGAGCGCCATGAACGTCTCGCCCACCGGGCGCGCGTCGAACATGGGCAGCGGCTTCATGGCGGGCTGCAGCAGCGAGTACACGCCGCGCGTGCCGCGGTGGTCGTCGAACGTCTCGAGTGGGTGCAGCGACGGCAGCACCATGTCGCACAGCGCCGTGGTCTCGTCCATCGCAGAGGAGAGCGAGAGCTTGAACGGCACCTTCGCGAACGCCTCGGCGAAGCCCGCCCACTTCGGCAGCGCGTACGCCGGGTTCGCGCCGTGCACGATCACGACGTCGTACGCGCCCGCACCCATGGCCTTCACCACCTCGGCGAACTGGGCGAACGACGCCACGCCGGCGAAGTCCACCGTGCGGTCGAAGACGAGCGTGCGGCCCACCGAACCCGCCACGTGGTTGAGCAGGTTGACCGCAGCGACCAGCGCGGTGGCCTGCGTGCCCTGCGTCGCGATGCCGCCGGCGACCGCGAGGCCGGGCGCGTGCTTCGCGAACAGCCGCGCGAGGCGCTGCAAGTCGGCGGCGCCGACGTCGGACGCCTTCTCGACCGCCTCGGGCGTCCACGCGGCGACGGCCGCCAGCAGCGCCGCGCGCTCGGCGACCGGCGCGGCCAGGTTCTCGGCCAGGATGACGTGTGCCATGCCCAGCGCCACGGCCATCTCGCCGCCGGGCTTGACGGCCACCCACTCGTCGGCGCCGGCGCCGGTCAGCGAGAGCCGCGGCTCCACCGCGATGAAGTGCCCCGCGCCGTCGTCGTGCCTCGCGCGCATCTGCGCGAACGCCCGCGCCTGCGTCGTCGGAGCGCCAAAGGTCTCGAGGAAGTCCGCGCCGAACGAGACCACGCAGCGTGCCGCGGCGAAATCGTAGCGCGGCACCGCCGCGACGCCAAAGGTCTGCTGGTTCGCAGCGCGCACGGCCTCGTACGCGAACGGCTCCACCATCACGTGCTTCGCGCCCGTCGCGCCGGCCAGCTCGGAGAGCAGTTCCGCCATGGCGCCCGTCTCGCAGCCCGTCAGGATGAGCGTCCTGCCCCTGGCGGCCGCGAGCTTCGCGCCCGCGATGGGAAGCGCGACGTCCCACGTCGCGTCCTTGAAGAGCGCGCCGGCGCGAACCTGGGGTGCGCGCGTGCGATCCGGGTCGTACAGGCCCTGCAGGCCCGCGTGCCCGCGCGCGCACAGGCCGCCCTGGCCCACAGGATGCGCGGGGTTACCCTCGAGCTTGATGGCGCGCCCCTCGCGCGATTTGGCCACCAGGCCGCAGCCGACAGGGCACTCGCGGCAGGTGCTCGCGTAGTAGTACGGCACGCCCGGAAGGATGTCCTCGGGCGCGACCAGGTACGGCACGAGCTTTTCGGCGGGGGGCTTGCCGCAGCCTGCCGCGGCACCGGCCACACCGACGCCGACGAGCTTCAGGAAGTCGCGGCGTGAGAAGACCACGGAATCCGACATGGGGCCCCTCTAGCCCGGACGATTCATGAGCCCGCGGCCTGCGAGCTCGATCTGCGCGTCATCCGCCGCGAAGCTCGGCCGGCCGCTGTCCTCATCGTGTCCACGACACGGCTGCGGCGCGGTCGGCCGATCTTCCTGCTGCTGACGCACATCTCGCACTCTCGGCTCGCGGTTCATGAACCGTCCGGGCTAATGGTGGCAGACGAGGCAATCCATCGTCGCGGGATGGGTCGGGTCGTTGAGGTACTTGCGATGGCACGACACGCACCAGCCCATCTTCAGCGAACTGTACTGGTAGACCACGTCCATGTTCTGCACCGGCCCGTGGCACTGCTGGCAGGGAAACCCGGCCAGCACGTGGCGCTTGTGATTGAACTTCACGTGGTCGGGCAGGTAGTGCACCTTGACCCAGGGAATACGCTCGCCGCGATCCCAGTAGCCCGTGAGCTTCTGGATGTTCGGGCGGTCGGCGACCGCAATCTTGTGGCAGCCCATGCACGTGCTCATCGCGGGGATGTTCGCCCACGGCGACTTCCAGGCCCCGTAATGACAGTAGCGGCAAGCCATATTGAGCTTGCCGGCATGGGTCTTGTGACTGAACGGAATGGGCTGAACGGGGCCCCTGGTGGCGCCCAGTTCCACGCTGAACGACTGCGTGAACCCCATGCTCGCGCAGGCGAGCGCCGAGAAGACGAGTGCGGCGGCGGCGAGCCTTTTCATGGACATCGCGGAACCTACGGGGCGGCTTCTCCGCGTGTCAACCCGGTGGACAGCGCCTTAGCCCGGATCATTCATGTACCGCGAGCCGAGAGTGCGAGACGTGCGTCAGACGCAAGAAGATCGGCCGGCCGCGCCGGAACCGTGTTGGAGACACGATGAGGACAGCGGCCGGTCGAGCTTCGCAGCGGATGACGCGCAGACCGCGCTCGCAGGCGGCGGGCTCATGAATACTCCGGGCTAGTCCGGGTTAACGCCGGTGCCCCGGCTCGACGATCTTGAGCCAGCGCCCGGCGGCGATGCCCTCCTCCACCGCGACGCCATTCACGATGGCGGCGTCCTCCGGGGAAAGCGCCCCACCGCCGAACTTCGCGAGCAGGGACTGGAACGGGCCCGCCGTCGCGGAGACCCTGAGCCGCACGCGGTCCGGCTCCGGATTCGCGCGCTGCGGATCGCGCAGCGGCCGCAGCGAGCGGATCGCGGCGACGATCTCGCGCTCGTTCGCATCGCCGCTCGACGCGCCCCGGCCCAGGAACTGCACCATGCGGTCGGGCGCCAGGCGCACCCAGGCCGCCACGAGCACGCTGCTCGCGCCGCTGGCGCCGGGCACCGAGACGCGGCCCGCCCACGCCGGCCAGCCGCCGATCGATTCGCCCTCGCCCTCGGCAGCGGCGATGCGCCCGTCGCGCCGCAGCGCCGCGACGAACTCCGCCGGCGCCAGCGTACCGGCATCGCCCGCCAGCGAGAGCTGCATGCTGCCGTGCTGCTGCGGCTCGGCCGCGGCCACGCCGGCGCGGCCATTCTGAATCTTCCAGCCGGCCGGAAAGTCCATCTCGAAACCCATCCGCGGCTGCGTGAAGCGCGCGCCGTCGAACCAGCCGCCGCGCGGGTCCTCGCCGAACGTGAGGCCGCGCAGGTGGTCGAGGTAGGCGTGCCCGCGCACCAGCAGGTTCGTCCTGCCGGCCACGGCCGCCGCGGCGAGCGCGCCCGTGTGTTCCTCGCGGTTGCCGGGGTCGGGATGCGTCGAGAGGTAGAAGGGCAGCGAGCTGCCGCCGCGCTGGCTGACGCGCTTGAGCATCGCGTAGGTGCCCGGGATCTCGCGCGGGTCGTAGCCCGCGGCGGTGGCATAGCGAATGCCCAGCTCGTCGGCCTGCGTCTCGTCGTCGCGGCTGTACTTGAGTACGAGCAATCCCAGCGCCTGCTGCGCCGCGCCGCTGTATTGCTGGAACGTCGTCGAGAGCGCACCGGCCACCGCCATCCCGAGCCCCGCGATCTGCTGCTGCGTGAGCTGCTTCGCGCTGTGGCGCGCCGTGACGTGCCCGATCTCGTGGCCGAGCACGCCGGCCAGCTGCGCCTCGGAGTTCAGGTGCGCCAGGATGCCGCGCGTGACGTAGATGTAGCCGCCGGGCATCGCGAACGCATTGACCATCGGATCGTCGAGCACGGTGAAGTGCCACTCCAGGTCGGGCCGCTCGCTCACGCGCGCCAGCTTGTGGCCGACGGTGTCCACGTACGCTGCGAGCGCGACGTCGTCGTACTGGCCGTATTCGGCGACCGTCGCGGCGTAGCCGTCGTGCCCGATCGCCAGCTCCTGGCCGGCGCTGACCAGCGTGAACTCGCGCCGGCCAGTCGCGGGGTTGACGGCGCAACCCGCGGCGAGCGTGGCGAACAGGACAGCCGTGGCGAACGCACGGAGCTCGGACATTCGGGACAGCCTCGGCATGGATCCTCTCTCCCGCCGCGCGTTCAGTAGCGCGGCACCGCAGGGTCGACGTCGCGCGAGTAGGCGTCGATGCCTCCCGCGAGGTTGTGGAGCTGCGCGAAACCGCGCTCGCGCAGCCAGCGCACCGCCAGCGCGCTGCGCGAGCCGTGATGACACATCACCACCGTGAGCCGCGCGGGATCGAGCTCGGCGACGCGCAGCGGCAGCAGCCCCAGCGGGATGTGCGTCTCGCCGCCGAGCCGCGCCAGCGCGAGTTCGGCTATCTCGCGCACGTCCAGCAGCACGTGATCCGCGCCGCGCGAGCGCAGCGCCTGCAGCTCCCTCGGCGTCATCTCGCCGCCCGCCGCGGCGTCTCCGCCCGCCCCGGCCTCCGCGCGCGTCCCGCAGAGTTCCTCGTAGTCCGCCAGCGCGTGCATCGTCGGGCGCTCGCCGCACCACGGGCACGCCGGGTCCTTGCTCAGCGCCACCTCGCGGAAGCGCATCGCCCACGCGTCGTAGAGCAGCAGGCGGCCGACCAGAGTCTCCGGCGCGCCGAGCAGCAGCTTCAGCGCCTCGGTCGCCTGGATCGTGCCGATGACGCCCGGCAGCACGCCGAGCACGCCCGCCTCGGCGCACGACGGCACGACGCCCGGCGGCGGCGGTTGCGGAAAGACGCACCGGTAGCAAGGGCCGCGCGCGGCGTCGAACACGCTCGCCTGCCCCTCGAAGCGCAGGATGCTGCCGTGGACGTTGGGCAGGCCGAGCAGCACGCAGGCGTCGTTGACCAGGTAGCGCGTCGCGAAGTTGTCGGTGCCGTCGAGCACGACGTCGTACCCGCACAGGATCCCGAGCGCGTTGTCGCGATCGAGCCGCGTCGCGTGCGCGATCACATCGACGTGCGGGTTCAGGTCGGTGAGCCGTTCGCGCATCGAGTCCAGCTTGGGCCGCCCGATCGCGGCCGTGCCGTGCGCGACCTGGCGCTGCAGGTTGCTCTCGTCCACGACGTCGAAGTCCACGAGGCCCAGCGTGCCGACGCCGGCCGCCGCGAGGTACAGAGCCGCAGGCGAGCCCAGGCCGCCCGCGCCCACGAGCAGCACGCGCCCCGCGCGCAGCCGTTCCTGTCCCGCGCGCCCCACCTCGGGCAGCAGGATGTGGCGCGCGTAGCGGCGCAGTTCCGCTGGCGAGAGCCCCGCGCTGCGTTCCTGCGTCATGCTCCACTCCCAGCGTTGGTGGCCGTCACCCGGCAACGTCAGCCCGCAAGATCCGCGCACCGCCAGCCGGAAGTGTGCCAGCGGAGTGCAGCGTCGTGAGCACCGAGGGTGTCCTGCCGCGGGCGATCTCGTGCCTGCGTGGCGTGGACGCGGCGCCTGCGAACGACACCGGCCGGCACCGGGATTCGCAGTTCCGCGGAACCGTACGAAGCTCGAAGCGCTTTCAGCGGACTGCGAAGAATACCCCGGGCCGACCGGCCGGGACAGGGCGAAGAACCGCACCGGTGCCAAAGCGCACACCCAGATCCACGAGCACGTATCGATCGTTCGCGTGGTAGATGACCCGGCCGTCGGGTGAGAGGGCGAGGAAGGAGAGGGACTTCGTGCGCGAATCGGTGACGGACTTCACCACGCGCCCGGTCGCGGCGTCGTAGAGCGCGAGCGAGCCACTGCGCTCAGGCGAAGTGCTGTCGCCCGCCATCGCCTCGACGAGGACGTGCGTTCCGCCGGGGGCCAGGTGGACGCCAGGCGCCGTGGTGCGTGGCAGGCCCTCAAGACGCACGAGCGTCCCGCGCCCGAGATCCGCGACCGCCAGCACCAACTCCTGCGGTTTCCCGACGTAGAGCCGCAGAAGGGCGCGGCCGCCGGACTGCTCCAGGACCTGGTTGACAAGCGGTTTCCGCTCGGGCGTGAAACCGGTGAGATCCACGTCGAGTGCGATGTCAGGCTCCGGGGCCGGCAGCACCCGAATGGCACCTCGAGGGTCCAGCCGGATCCCCGGCGGCGACAACTGCGAGCGGCCCGCGGCAATCACCCGGGCCACGCGCACGGCCGGTACGGAGAAGCCTAGGACGCGGTAGTCCTTCTTGCCGTCCGGCCCGGGAACGTCGGTGGTCGGAACCACGGTGTAGAAGATCGAGGACCGGGCATCAAACACGAGATCGTTCGACAGGCACGCGTCGAACGTGCCCTCCACCACCGGCACGAGCGGCCGCCCTCCGGTCCGCTTCGCGAGGTCATACGACGCCACCGTCAGTCCGGTGCGCAAGTCGACCTTGTCGATCGTGGCGGCGCAGCCAACCACGTACATGAAGCGTGGTGACAGGGGGAAAGGGCTTGCCAGCGATGTTCCGGCCAGCAGCGCGATCGCGATCAGGACCCGGCGCATGAGCAGATCCCGGTCAGAAGGTGGGCTTCTTCAGCACGTCTTCGACATAGTTCGGATCGCCCCTCTTCCCACTGGGGATCGAGTTGTCGTCGTAGAACTTGATGCGATCCGCAACGGTCACGAGCTCCCACTCCGCCTTGCCCTTGACGCCCCCCGGATCCTCAGTGACCACCAGGGCACCACTCGCGTCCTTCTTCACCCGGTACTCGTGAATCCCGGCGTATCCATTGAAGGCGCGGAGCGTATCTCGTTGGAGCTGTTCCGCCGTGTAGTCGGGCAGCTCGATGACGAGGTCCTTGGGCGGGCCGGCCGCGGCAGCAGGCGCTCCTGCCGCGGCGGGCGCGGCCGGCGCGGGGGTTGCCGCGGCCGGTGCGGGGGTTGCCGCGACCGGTGCGGAGGTTGCCGCGGCCGGCGCGGCCGTTCCCGTGGCGGGCTTCGCCTGCGCTGCCAGCCACTTGTCCTTGCGAATCTTGTTGTGGTTCGTCACGAGGGTCTTGAACTCGTTGCTCGCGCGCACCGCCACGGGGTAGGCAAGCGCAATCTTCTCCTTCTCCTGGAACAGGGCCCATCCACCCTTTGCGTTCTCCTTCCAGCTCCAGATCTGGTCGTCTGTGGGCTGAGGGCTCGTCAGCTGGCTGAGCCCTACGCCGCCGAAACCGTCGCCGCTGAAGAGCGGGCACCCGGACGCGAGGAACTGGCGCAGTCCGCTCTCCACGCGCAGCAGCTTGCGGAACGCGTCGTTGACCGCGACGACAGCGGCGAGCGTCGGAACCGACGGGTTCGTTCCGACCACCTGCAGGTCCTTCGTCGACCCGGTGAGTGTCTGCGTGTTGACGACGACGGAAACGCTGATCGTCAAGCTGCC
>CAIXRL010000551.1 GCA_903921835.1 Candidatus Eiseniibacteriota bacterium
CGCAACGCGGACAGCGCCGCGATCAAGTCCGACCTCGCCGCGGCCCTGGCCGACTTGCAGGTCAAGGTCGCTGCGCTCGCGCCGGCCCTGGCCACCAACGACGCGAAGATCGACGCCGCCCTGGCGGCCAAGTGACCCCCGAGCGCAACGCGCTTCTCCGCGTGGCCGGGTGGCTGGCCTTCGCCTTCGCCCTGGCCGCCGTGGTCAGCGTGTGCGGGTGCCTCAAGACGAACCTCCCCGCCGGTGCCACCACCTGCTTGCAGAACGTGGTCATGGTGTCGGACGGCAAGTACCTCGTCGAGTCCACCGACTGCGACGCGACCGTGCCGCAGACCAAGTGCGCGGCGGGCAGCGAGGGGCTGGCCTACTGCCGGGGGGTGGCGCCATGACCCTCCTTCGCCCGCCGAGTGATCAGGAAGCCCGGGACGTGATCCGCGAGGTCTATGGCCTCTGCAAAATCCGCCTCGTCGACAAGGGCCACGACCAGGTGGAACAGGCGATCGCGTGGGCGCTCGGCAAGTTGCGCGAGATGGGGCTGAACGTGCCCACCGCCGAGGGTTTTTGCCGGGATTACGCGACGACGCTTCCAAGTGCGGACCCCGCGTACATCGCCTGCGTGGGTTGGCCCGGCGCCCCTGCGAACATCGGCGCCGGGGATCTCTTTCGCTGCGTACACGAGGCCGAACATGCCTACGGCCAGATCGACGTCGACGGGCCGCTGGGCTTCTGCATTGCGTACCTCGGTAGCGCGACCTGCCGTGGCCGCTACGAATCGCACGCCTGCATGGCGGCCGATGAACTGCGACTGGAGATGGGCGAGGCGCTCGAGGACCCGGCCACGCATGCGGACCGCTTTCGCTGCTACAACCTGGCCGACCCGCAGATCGCCATGATGGCCGGGATCATGACCAGCGTGCAGGCCACGCTGCGCGGCGGTGTAAGCTGCTACCAGATTTCCAGGCTGTTCACCGCGGCCCTACAGTCTCGGGGCATCCTCGCCTAGCCCGCTGCGCCTGGGCCTGGCTCTCGGCGCACGTCGGAGGGTGACCTACCCGCCCTCCTCGCCGTCCTCCCCCGGCCACTCCATCGGCTCGGCCAGCGCCTCACGGGCGCGAACCCAAGCCCCCTCGGCGCATCGTCGCGAGCAGTAGCCGACCGTGTACTGGCCGAAGCCAGCCGCTTCTACCATCGCCCACCACTGCGGCTTCGTCGCCTTGCCGCACGGGCACTTCTCGCGGGCCGGCATCAGCGGCCTACCAGCGATAGCAGCCACCGGCACGTCCCGCAGACCCATCCCGGATTCTGCGCGCCGAGTCGGGCGCCGCACTTCACGCAGTTTGCCATCCGTCCCTCCTCGCCGCGTCCGCGGCTACTCTCCGATCGCGCGGTCACGGGCCGCTAGGTCGGACGTGGGTGCGTCGATCACCGCGTCCTGCCAGTGGTCGACCAGCCAGCCCTCGATCTCGCGGCACAGGGTCGAGTGCGGCGGGCGGACGGTCACGAGGCGGCACGGGATCCCGAACTCCTCCGACACGAGCCGGCGCAACTCCTCGTTGTAGCGGTCGGCGTCTGCCTGGCTCGCGTCCTGGCCCCAGTACTCGGGGCTGGTGGCGAACAGGCAGTAGTCGGTCAGCGGGTGGCCGGCGCGGGTGGTAAGGCGGTCGGCGGTCTGTGTCGACATGGTGGGCTCCTTGCGGGTGGCGGCGAGCGGGGGCACCTACCGCGCCTCAGCCGCACACGGCCCGAGCACGCGCACCACGAGCCCGGCCTTGAGCGCCTGGCGCACGCAGTTCCAGGTGCCGCGCGACCCGGGCAACGGGAACGCCAGCACCACGTCGGCGCCAAGCCGGACCATCTCCGCGTTCCGCTCTGGCCCCGTGCGCAGCCCGCGCCCCCAGTCCGCCGGGTGCGGCTCCGTGCGAGCTCCGGTGAACAAGGCGAACCTGGCCGCGATCAGGTCGGCGCCGGGTTCCCCCTCGGCGCCTCGAGCAGCCCCGTGCACCACGATCCACTCCCCGGGCCATCCGGGCAGGGCGGCAAGTTCCCGCTCTATCTCTGCGGCTCTGGAGGCTGGCCAGCGCCGGGAGCCGGTGACCAGGACTCGCGGCATGGCTACCCGATCTTGATCGCCTTGCCGGTCGCCGCCGGCAACGGGATCCCCAGCATGAGCGACAGCATCCCGAACACCCGCCAAGCGTTGAACGGCGAGCAGGTGAGGAAGTGCTCCTCCCCGCCAGTCGTCACGCGGATGTTGATCATGTCGTCGCCCAGCGTGGTCTTGTCCATGCGCTGAATCTCGACCTGTCCGTCAGTGGGCCGGCGCGCCGGCTGTTCGAGCTTCTTGGTCATGTTCCCTCTCGCCCGCCCG
>CAIXRL010000552.1 GCA_903921835.1 Candidatus Eiseniibacteriota bacterium
AGCAGGTTGATGCCCACGAGCACGTCGAAGTCCCCGAGCCGCAGGCCGCGCAGGATCTCGACGCGTTCGAGCGAGTCGATGTCGCTGTGCAGGTAGCGCACGCGCACGTCCATCTCGCCCAGGTAATCCGTGAGGTCCTCGGCCATGCGCTTGGTGAGCGTGGTCACGAGCACGCGCTCGTGGCGCCCCGCGCGCTCGCGGACCTCGGCGAGCAGGTCGTCCACCTGGCCCTCGATGGGGCGGATCAGCAGCTCGGGGTCCACGAGTCCGGTCGGGCGGATGACCTGCTCGACGATGACGCCGTGGCTCTTCTGGAACTCGTACTCGCCGGGGGTGGCCGAGACGTGGATCGTCGGGCCGACCTGCTGCACGAACTCCGGGAAGCGCAGCGGGCGGTTGTCGAGCGCGCTCGGCAGGCGGAACCCGAAGTCCACGAGCGTGGTCTTGCGTGAGCGGTCGCCCTCGTACATCGCGCCGATCTGCGGAATGGTCACGTGCGACTCGTCCACCACCAGCAGGAAATCCGGCGAGCCGTCCGGCTTGCGCGGGAAAAAGTCGAGCAGGCAGCCCGGCCGCTCCCCCGGCGCGCGGCCGGCCAGGTGGCGCGAGTAGTTCTCGACGCCCGGGCAGCTGCCGACGCTGTTGAGCAGCTCGAGGTCGTACTCGGAACGCTGCTGCAGCCGCTGCGCCTCGAGCAGCTTGCCCTCGGCGCGGAACTTCGCGAGCTGGCCGCGCAGCTCCTCGCGGATCGTGTCGATCGCGCCGCGCAGCCGGTGCTCGGGCGTGACGAAGTGCTTCGCCGGGTAGAGCGCGAGCCGGTCCATTTCGCGCTGGCGCTTGCCCGTCACCGGGTCCACGGCGGAGATGCGCGTGACCTCGTCGTCCTCCATCTCGATCCGGATCGCGTGGTCCTCGTACGCGGGGCGCACCTCGACGACGTCGCCGCGCACGCGGAACTGGCCGCGCTGCAGCTCGACGTCGTTGCGCGTGTACTGGATCGCCACCAGCTGGTCGAGCAGGTCGCGCCGTCGCAGCGTGCCGCCCCGGCGCATATCCACGCGCATGCCCTTCCAGTCCTCGGGCGTGCCGAGGCCGTAGATGCACGACACGCTCGCCACGATGATGACGTCCTCGCGCTCGAGCAGCATGGACGTCGCCTGCAACCGCAGGCGGTCGATGTCCTCGTTGATGCTCGCGTCTTTGGCGATGTACGTGTTGCTCGCGGGGACGTACGCCTCGGGCTGGTAGTAGTCGTAGTAGCTGATGAAGTAGCCGACGGCGTTCCCGGGAAAGAACTGCTTGAACTCGGCGTACAGCTGCGCGGCCAGCGTCTTGTTGTGCGAGAGCACCAGCGTGGGCCGCTTCCACCGGGCAATGACGTTGGCGATGGTGAACGTCTTGCCGGAGCCGGTGACGCCGAGCAGCGTCTGGTACGGCTCGCCGGCCTGCAGGCCCGCCATCAGTTCGGCGATCGCCTGCGGCTGGTCGCCCGAGGGCGAATACGGGGAGCGGAGCTGGAAGTCCATGGGCCGCAGACCTTACCCGAGGCGGTGCGGGCGGGCGAGGGACCGCGGACCGGCTGGCCGGGCGGCAGCCGATGCGCCCTCCGGGCGACTATTCCGGCAGTTCACCAAAACGGGGCAACGTGTTGTACAATTGGATGATCCAACACAAGTGCCCGAGGCCGCCGCAGCCGCACCGGCGCTCGTCTTCCTTCGGAGGCCGTCGTGAACAAGTGCCACCTCTTTGCCCTCGCCCTCGTGGCGTTGGTGCTGGTGCCGGCCACAGTCCCGGCCGTCACGTCATTCGGCGCGAAGACGAGCTTCGCGACGGGGGCCACCCCCACCTCCGTGGCCATCGGGAACCCGAACGGAACCGGAAAGCCCGGCCTGGCGGTGGCGAATCGCAACGGCGACCCGGGTTCGGCGCCACTGCGGCGACTCGCTTCCTCCGCCGTTTCGCTGAGCTCCGGCCCGAATCCCTCGCGCTTCGGCCACGAGGTGACGCTCACGGCAATGGTGACGCCAGACAGCGCGACGGGCACCGTGTTGTTCTTCGACGGCACCGACTCGCTCGGCACGGCGACGCTCAGCGCCGGAGTGGCGACGCTGACGACCGCGGCGCTCGGGGTGGGCGATCACTCGCTTGCCGCCTCGTACGGTGGCGACGGCGCCTTCGACGCCAGCGTGTCCGAAACCTCGGGGCACTCGGTCCTTCCCGACTCCACGAGTCTGGGACTGACGTCGAGCCCCAGCCCTTCGGTGGTGGGTCACGCGGTCCTGCTCACCGCGACCGTCTCTCCGGTCGGTGCGGGCGGGAGCGTGGAGTTCCGCAACGGCGTCGCCTCGCTGGGCACGGCAACGATCCGTGATGGCGTGGCCACGTTGTCGGTGCCGGGCCTGTGCGGCGGCACGTACTCGCTCGCGGCCGACTACGCCGGCGACGCGAGCCACTACGTCAGCACGTCGCCCGCGATCGTGCACGTCGTGGATCCGGCGCCGACCACGGTCAGCGTGGCCTCCGACCTGAACCCCTCTCTCATCGGGCAGGCCGTGAGCTTCACCGCGACGGTGAGTGATTCCTCGGCTGGCTGTGCGCTCACCGGCACGGTGCAGTTCGTGATCGATGGCCTGCCGTCCGGCTCGCCTGTCGAACTCTCCGGCGACTCCGCGACCGTGAGCGGGATCACGAGCCTGGCCGCCGGCCCGCACGACGTGCACGCGATCTACGCCGGCAACTCCAGCTTCCAGGGGAGCACGTCCCCGACGATCACGCAGTCCGTGGTCGTGGGTCCATCGAGCACGTCGCTCAGCTCCAGCCCGAATCCCTCGCGCTTCGGCCACGAGGTGACGCTCACGGCAACGGTGACGCCAGACAGCGCGACGGGCACCGTGTTGTTCTTCGAGGGCACCGATTCGCTCGGCACGGCGACGCTCAGCGCCGGCGTGGCGACGCTGACGACCGCGGCGCTCGGGGTGGGCGACCACTCGCTCACCGCTTCCTACGGCGGCAACGCCGAACTCGGCGCCAGCGTATCGCCCGCCTCCGCGCACACGGTCCTGCCCGATTCCACCACGCTCGCACTGACGTCGGGCCCCAACCCTTCGGTGGTGGGTCACGCGGTCCTGCTCACCGCGACCGTCTCTCCGGTCGGTGCGGGCGGGAGCGTGGAGTTCCGCAACGGCGTCGCCTCGCTGGGCACGGCAGCGATCCGTGATGGCGTGGCCACGTTGTCGGTGCCGGGGCTCTGCGGCGGCACGTACTCGCTCGCGGCCGACTACGCCGGTGACGCGAGCCACTGCACCTGCACGTCGCCCGCGATTGCGCACGTCGTGGGTCCGGCCCCGACCACGATCGCGGTCGTCTCCAGTCCCGGCTCCGCGCGCCTCGGACAGGCGGTGAGCTTCACCGCGACGGTCAGCGACTCCGCCGCGGGCGCCTGCGCGCTCACGGGCAACGTGCAGTTCGTGATCGACAGCGTGTCGTATGGCTCGCCGGTCGCGCTCTCCGGCGACTCCGCGACGCTGAGCGGGATCACGAACCTCGCGATCGGCTCCCACGCCGTGTACGCGACCTACTCCGGCAACGCCAGCTTCCAGGCGGGCGCCTCGCCGACGATCACGCAGGACGTCGAATCGCCCCGGCCGACGCTGGTCGGCGTGCGCGACATCCTGAACGACCAGGGCGGGCACGTGAAGCTGCTGTGGAACGCGAGCTACCTGGACCTCGCCCCGTACGACAGCATCGCGACGTACTGGGTTCTCCGCTCCGCGCCCGCGGCCTCCGCGGCGCGTGCCCTGCAGGCCGGGGCGCGGGTCTCGCGCCCGGACGAGACGCCGGACCCGCGCGTCGGAGCGTTCGTGACCGTGCAGCGACAGCGCGCGACCTCGTACTGGGAGTACATCGCCAGCCAGCCGGCGTTCCACGTCGCGAACTACAGCTACGTCGCGCCGACGACCTGCGACTCGATCGCGGGTTCGAACCCGCTCACCGCGTTCATGATCATGGCGCGCACCGCGAATGGCGCCCAGTGGTGGTTCTCGGATCCCGACTCGGGCTACTCCGTGGACAATCTCGCGCCGCACACCCCCACCGCGTTCACCGGCGTGTACGCTTCCGGCAATGCCACGCTCCACTGGGCGAGGAGCGCGGACGCGGACTTCGGGCAGTACCTGCTCTACCGCGGCGCCACGGCCGCCTTCGTGCCGGCCCCGGGCAACCTCGTGGTCGCCCGGTCGGACACCGGCTACGTGGATGCCGTGAGTGCGATCCACTGCTACAAGCTCTGCGTCGTGGACGTGCACGGCAATGCGAGCGGGTTCGCCTCGCTGGTGCCCTCGTGGGCGGCGGGCGTGGAGGGCACCGCGCCGCTCGCGTTCGCGCTCGAAGGCGCGAGACCGAATCCGTCGCGCGGCGGACAACTGAGCGTGGCGTTCACGCTGCCCACCCCGGCGAGCGCGCGACTCGAACTGCTGGACGTGAGCGGGCGACGAGTCGCGCAGCGCGAGGTCGGCGCACTCGGCGCTGGCCGGCACTCGGTGGCGCTCGCGGCGGACCGCCCGCTCGCGCCGGGGCTCTACCTGGTGCGGCTCACGCAGGGAGCGGACGTGCGCGTCACGCGGGTGGCGGTGCTGAAGTGAAGGGACGCGGGCCGGCCCGGGTTCCACACGGGGTGAGTGGATCGGGACCATCATGCTGCGGCAGTCGCGTGATTCGCATGTTCGAGTGTCCGGCGCATCCGCATCGGCGCCACTCCTGGGAGCCGTCCACGTGAAAAGACGTTCCATCCTCGTCCTCGCCATGCTGGCGCTCTCGCTCCGGTACACGACGGTTCCGGCCGACCCCCTGTTCGGGGCAAGGACGGACTTCGGGACGGGGAGTTACCCGTTTTCCGTGGCGATCGGCGACCTGAACGGCGACGGCAAGCCCGACATGGTGACGGCGAACTACGGCGCCGGCACCGTGTCGGTGCTGCTCGGCAACGGCGAGGGGACGTTTGGAACGCGGACCGACTTCGCGGCGGGGAGCAATCCCCGGTTCGTGGCGATCGGCGACCTGAACCGGGACGGGATACCCGACCTGGTGATCGCGAACCTGTACTCGGCCACGGTGTCGGTGCTGCTCGGCTACGGCGACGGGACCTTCGGCGCCAAGGCGGACTATGCGACCGGGAGCCAGCCCTACTCGGTGGCGGTCGGCGACCTGAACGCGGACGGAAACCTCGACCTCGCGGTGGCGAACTCAGCTTCTGCCACGGTGTCGGTGCTGCTCGGCAACGGCAACGGAACCTTCGTGGCGAAGACCGACTACGTCGCCGGGAGCTACCCCTATGCCGTGGCGATCGGGGACCTGAACGCCGACGGCAGGCCCGACCTTGCCGTGGCGAGCGGCATCGGGGTGTCGGTGCTGGCCGGCAACGGCGACGGCACGTTCGGCGGCAGGACGGACCACGCCACCGGGAGCCTACCCGTCTCCGTGGCGATCGGCGACCTGAACGGGGACGGCAGGCCCGACCTGGCGGTGGCGAACTATTACGCCAACACCGTGTCGGTGCTGCCCGGCAACGGCAACGGAACCTTCGCGGCGAAGATGGACCACGCGACGGGGTCCAATCCCTTCGTAGTGGCGATCGGGAACCTGAACGGGGACGGCGTCCCCGACCTGGCGGTCGCGAACAGTTCGTCCAACTCGGTCTCAGTGCTGCTCGGCACCGGCGGCGGGGCGTTCGCGGCGAAGTCCGACTTCTCGGTGGGCACCGGACCGTTCTCGGTGGCGATCGGAGACCTGAACGCGGACGGCCGGCCCGACATGGCGGTCACGAACTTCGGTTCCAACACGGTGTCGGTACTGCTCAGGCAGCTCCTGCCGTCCCTCACATCGCTGGCGTCCAGCCCCAATCCGTCGTTCATCGGCGGCAGCGTGACGCTCACCGCGCTCGTCATGCCGGCGGGCACGACGGGCACGGTGGTCTTCCGCGAGGGCGCGGATTCGATCGGCACGGCGCTGCTGAGCGCCGGCGTGGCGACCCTGGCCGCTCCCGCGCTCAGCCTGGGGGAGCACACCTTCACCGCGGCGTACGGCGGCAACGGTACCTATGCCGCCAGCGTATCGCCCGGCTCAATTCACACCGTCGTGCCCTTCGACTCGACCACGCTCGTCCTGGCCTCGACCCCGTCGCCGTCGCGCGTGGGGCAGCCGGTGCTGCTCACCGCGACCGTCTCGCCCGCGGGTTCGAGCGGAAGCGTGGAGTTCCGCGACGGCGCCGACTCGCTCGGCACCGGCGTCCTCAGCGCCGGCGTGGCGACACTCTCGGTGCCGGGCTTCGCTGTCGGCAGCCACACGCTCACGGCAGTCTACACAGGGAGCTTCGGTTTCTACGGCAGCACGTCGCCCGCGCTCGCGCACGTCGTGAACCCGGCCCCGACCGTGGTCGCGCTCGTCTCCAGCGCCAATCCCTCCCGCCTCGCGCAGGCCGTGAGCTTCACCGCGAGCGTGAGCGATTCCGCGGGCAGCCCGGGCGTGATCACGGGCAGCGTGCAGTTCGTGATCGACAGCGTCGCGTTCGGATCCCCCGTCGCACTCGCAGGCGGCTCCGCGACGGTGAGCGGAATCACGAACCTGGCGATGGGCTCGCACGCCGTCCGCGCGACCTACGCCGGCAACGCCAGCCACCTGGCGGGCACGTCGCCGACGATCACGCAGGAGGTCGCGTCGCCGGCGCCGGTGCTGGTCGCCGTGCGGGACCACCCGGACGACCAGGGCGGACAGGTGGACGTGATCTGGAACGCAAGCAACCTGGACATCGACCCGCTGGACGCCATCGACTCGTACTGGATTCTCCGCTCCGCGCCCGCGGCCGCAGTCGCGCGCGCGAAGCTGGCCGGGGTGCGCATCGCGTCGGCCATGGGCGGCGCGACCCAGCCCCGGCCGGGAACGTTCATGGCCACCCAGC
>CAIXRL010000553.1 GCA_903921835.1 Candidatus Eiseniibacteriota bacterium
CACACGTTCAGCGTGCCGCGCAGCTTGTTCACGACGAGCGTCGCGAGCGCCTCGCCCTCGACGTCCTCGGAGACGATGACGAGCGGCTTGCCCTTCTGGGCGATCTTCTCGAGGACGGGGAGCAGGTCCTTCATGTTCGACAGCTTCTTCTCGTACAGGAGGATGAACGCGTCCTCGAGGACGGCCTCCATCGCTTCCTTCTCGGTGACGAAGTAGGGCGAGATGTAGCCCTTGTCGAACTTCATGCCCTCGACGACGTCGAAGGTCGTCTCGATCGAGCGGGCCTCTTCGACGGTGATCGTGCCGTCCTTGCCGACCTTGTCCATGCACTTGGCGATGATCTCGCCGATCTCGGAGTCGCCGTTCGCCGAGATCGCCGCGACCTGCTCGATCTCCTTGTTGTCCTTGACGGGCTTGCTGACCTTCTTGAGCTCCTCCACCACCGCCGCGACGGCCTTGTCGATGCCGCGCTTGATGTTCATCGGCGAGGAACCGGCGGTCACGCTCTTGAGGCCTTCCTTGTAGATGGCCTCGGCGAGCACGGTCGCGGTCGTGGTGCCGTCACCGGCCACGTCGGACGTCTTCGACGCGACCTCGCGCACCATCTGCGCGCCCATGTTCTGGTACGGATCCTCGAGCTCGATCTCCTTGGCGACCGAGACGCCGTCCTTGGTCACCGTGGGCGAGCCCCACTTCTTGTCGAGCACGACATTGCGGCCCCGGGGCCCCAGCGTGACCTTGACGGCCTTCGCCAGCGTCTCCACACCGCGCAGGATTTCCTGCCGGGCCTGCTCGCTGAACAGCAGCTGCTTTGCAGCCATGTTGCCTCCTGTATCGGAAGGGTTCAGGCGCTCGCGGGCGTCGCGCGGGCCGTTCGGCCGCCGCGTCCGCCGCGCTCGCGCGCGGGATTACTTGCTGTTGAGGACGCCGAGAATCTCGTCTTCGCGCAGGATCACGTAGTCGGTGCCGTCGATCTTGACGTCGGTGCCGCTGTACTTGCCGATCAGCACGCGGTCGCCCTTCTTCACGTCGACCTCGATGCGCTTGCCTTCCTCGTTGCGCCGTCCGGGGCCGACGGCGATGACCTCGCCCTCCTGCGGCTTCTCCTTGGCGGTGTCGGGAATGATGATGCCGCCGCGGATCGTCTCCTGCTCCTCGATGCGGCGAACCAGGATCCGGTCGGCCAGAGGCTGAACGTTCATTGCGGTCCTCCTGTGAAGGTGATGTTGCTGCCGCGCCCCGGCGCGGTGGTGCTCGCGCGGGTGCGGCCTGCTGGGTGGGAAACCCCGGGCGCGCGGCCACGCAATCGTGGCGGCGCCGACCTCTGGAAGATATGGGTTCCGGGGTGGGTGCTCAAGTCGTACAATTGAAAAACGTTAACGTCTTGTTTTATATAGCATTGCGTGGCTGTTTACAGTCTCGCGTCCTGACCCACAACGGTTTGTTTGTCATTATGACAACGCAATCGTGGCGACCAACAACCTCGAGCGAAGCGCCAGCGCGAGAGGGGGGCGCCAACGCGGATGGCCACCGGGAGGCCGGCGCGCCTCGTCCATGAGCGGGGCGAGGTCGAGGGGCGGGCCGTATTGCGGAGCGGCGGGCGGCGGGCCCGCGGCGGGGACGAGGTGCGCCGGCCTCCCGACGGTGCGTGGCAGGCAGGCAACCGGCCCCGGCTGAACGAGCGGCGCCGCGCGGCGAACGAGGCCCGGCGCGATCTCAGCGCTTCGCGTCCGCCGACTCGAAGAGCGCAAGTGTCGGCTGGCCGTCGAGCGAGCCGTTGCTCATCGTGCCGTTCACGCGCACGCTCTGACGCTCGACGGGCACTCGGCTGCGCGTGAACACCACCAGCGTGTCGCCGCGGTCCAGCAGGTAGAACGCGTACCCGCCCCCGACGCGGAAGACCTGCCCCACCTTGCCGGCCACCTTCACGGCGACGCCGTCGTAGCGCTCGGAGTGGCGGCGGAGGCGGCCCACCGCCGTCGGCTGTTCGCCGCCCGGCCACAGCGCGATCGCGGAGAGCGCGACCAGCACGACGATCACCAGCGCCTGCAGCCTGCGGTCGGTTCGCGCGACGTGCGCGAGGCTGATCCACCACGGCATCGGCACGGCATCGGCGTTGAACGCCTCGGGCGAGACCACTTCGTGCGGGCGCGAAGCGGCGACCGCATCAGCCATCGCATCCTCGATCGCGGCGGCGCGCGCGCGGGCACGCTCCTCGGCGTCGTCCATCGGGAAGTCCCGCGTCGGCGCGGGCGCGGGCGCGCAGGGCGGATCGAACCCGAGCGACGGCACGCTGCGCGCGCCGGGTTCCCAGGTCATCGCCGGCCCCTGCACGAAGTCCGAGCCACTGTCGGGATCCGGCATCACGGCGCCGAATCGCTTCGGCGGCGCGGGCGCCGGCCGCGGCGCGAGCGTGGGCAGCGGCAGCGGCACTCCGGGCGCAGCGGCACATTCGGGCTCGGGCGCCTCATCGGGCGTGAAGCGGGCAGCCGGCTCCACGGGCGCGGCACTCCCCGGGCGCAGCAGCGTCGGCCGGGCCGTGAAGGCGCCCTCGGCCACGTGGCGCTGCATCTCCGCCTCGAGGCCTTCTTCGGCGCCGACAAGCCAGTCCGCTGCGCTCGCGGAGGGGTCGTCGTTGGGTGTGAGGTCTGCGGGTTCGGGCATGCCCATGGCGTCTCCGGGCAGATTGCATGTGAACACACTGGTTATCGGCCGGGGACCCGCGGGCACTTGAGCCACGCGGTGGGGCGCCCGGCGGGGAAGGCGGGCCTGCGCCCGGACCACTCACGCGCCCGCCGCCTGCGGGGGCGTTCTGTGCGCCCTCGGCAGGTGAGATCGCCCGGGCTTCAGCGCGCTCCGTAGCGGTCGAGCTTGCGGTACAGCGTCCGCAGGCCGATGCCGAGCATGGCCGCCGCGCGCGGCTTGTCACCGCCCGCATGCCGGAGGGTCGCCTCGATGAGCGCGCGCTCCGCCTCGTCGAGCGTCATGCCGACCGAAACCTCCGGCTGCGCGCCGGCGGGCTGGACCGCGCGCAGCGGCGGCGGCAGGGCCGTGACGTCGATCGGGCCGCGGCCCCGCGCCGAGACGAGCAGGCTCTCGAGTGCGTGCTTGAGCTCGGCGACGTTGCCCGGCCACGGCTGCGCCACCAGGCGCTCCATCACGCCGCGCGTGACGCGCCGCGGCCTCCCGTCGTGCTCGCGCGCAAGATCGCGCAGCAGGCGATCCACGAGCAGCGGGACGTCCTCGCGCCGCTCGCGCAGCGGGAGCAGCGCGATGCGCACGACCGCGACGCGCCACAGC
>CAIXRL010000554.1 GCA_903921835.1 Candidatus Eiseniibacteriota bacterium
CGAGCAGGATGATCACGTCCAGCTCGGGCTCGGTGCACTTGCGCACCGCGGTCGCCAGGCCGCCCAGCTCGGCGAACAGGAAGCGCTGCGGGAACGCGAAGTACTCCTGTAGCAGCCGGTAGCCGCTGAAGCGGCGGTTGCCGGCGGGTAGCAGTGCCTCGTCGTCGTTGAAGCCCATGGGGCGCACCGCGTCGCGGCCCATCATGTGGTGCCACGCCGCGGGCGGCTTCGCGGGCCGCGCCACCACCGACACGGTGTTCGCGGCCAGCTGCTCGTAGATGCGCACCGGCAGGCCCTCGCCGCCGGTCAGGTGGATCGAGAGCCGGTCCAGCGCGAGGTTCTTGAACGGCGTGCCGTTGATCGTGCGCAGCTTGAGCCGGATCGCGGCCTTGACCCGCCCGGAGCGGATCTCGGGGAGCGGCGGCAGATCGGCGCCCGCGGTCGAGCCGGAGAAGCGCAGGTACTGGGCTTCGGCCACCTCGACGGGCCACAGTGTCACGCCCTGCGAGGTGCGGTACTCGCACGGCGTCTGCTCGCCCTTGCCGAGCACACTGCGCAGCGCGCTGCCGCGCGGGATCGGGATGCCATCGGCGAGCGAGCCCTCGGCGGGTTCGGGCTCGAAGCGCGCGATCACCATGGACGGCATCGGCGCGAGGTAGCCCGGGTACACCGTCTCCAGCAGGTGCTGGGTGAAGCGCGGGAACTCGGCGTCGATCTTCATCTGCACGCGCGCGGCGAGGAAACTGAAGCTCTCGATCAGCCGCTCGACGTAGGGGTCGGCGACCTCGAGGCCCTCCATGCCGAGCCGCGAGGCGATCTTGGGAAACTCGCGCGCGAACTCCGAGCCCACCTCGCGCAGGTGGGCGAGTTCGCGATTGTAGTAGTGGAGCAGTCGGCGGTCCATGCGGTCTCCCCGGTCAGGCCGGGCCGTTGTCGGTGCGGTCCACGACGGTGAGCGAGCCGTCCTCGAGGTCCACCTCGGACTTGAGGTAAAGTCGCGTCGGCACGGGCTGACCCCACAGCTCGCCTTCGATCTCGAACGCGAGCGCGTTGCGGTGCTCCGGATCATCCGGCATCACGGCGCGCACCTTCAGCGTCTTGCGCGTGATGCGCGGCTCGAACAGCAGGATCGCGGTCCGGATGCGGCGCTCCAGTTCGACGGGGTCCAGTCCCGAGAGCGTGACCCCCGCGAAGTCCTGCATGCCGAAATCGAGCACGGATTCGCGCACCGCCGGGAAGTCGGCGAGGTCCTCGGTCTGGCCCAGCGGCATGGTGTTGAGGAGCCAGGCGAGGTCGCGCAGCACGCACTCGCGCAGCCGGCGCATCGAGATCACGCGCCGTTCGCGCGACTCGACCTTCGACTCGGGTTCCTCGTCGGTCAGGCGATCGAGCAGCGCGGGCTGGAGGCGGTCCTGCGGCGTCTGGTCTGCCATCACGCTGCCGCGGCCGCGCTCACGCGGCGGGCGGCGCCGTGTCGAAGTCCACGCGCCGCAGCTCGAGGATCGGGTACTCGCCGGCGTCGGTGGCGAACATGCGCTGCCCCGAACCCTGGTAGACGCCGGGCGCCGGCTCGGACCACTCGGTGCGTTTCGCGAGCCGCAACGAGTCGTCGTCGGACGCTTCGCTGCCGGGATAGCGCGTCGGCACCAGGCCGTAGCCCTCGCCACCGTTCGCCCACTCGAAGTGGACGGGAATCCACACCAGGTCGCGCAGGTCGCTTGGCGCCTCGACGTCCATGCGGCGGATGCGGCTCACGGGGATCCACCAGTAGCGGCCCAGCACCACCGCCTCGATCATCGGGCCCATGCGCGGGTCGGCGTCGGCCAGCCACTCGAACGCCTCGCCCGCGGGCGGGTCGTCGCCCACGCCCTTCATCGCGGTCGTCACCACGCGCCCGGACGTGGCGGGGGCTTCGTCGCGCGCGCGCGCCCTGAGTTCCTCCGCCTGCGCCTCGCGCCCTTCGCCCGAGGCCTTGAGCGCCTCGATCACCAGCGCGACCCACGGCTCGGGCTCGCCGAACACGACCGGCGAGCGGCGCCCCGCGAACACCTCGGCGCGCAGCGGCTCGGCGCGCACCGCGTCGCGGTACATCTGCACCATGGCGAGCGCCGCGGCGTCCATCTCGCCGGCGACTTCGAGCTGCGCCAGTGCGCGGTCCCACTGGCCGAGCACGGCCAGCAGCTGGAAGAGGAAGGTGCGGAGCTTCGCGTCCCCCGGCGACTGGCGGATGCGGTTCTGCAACTCGGCCAGCGTCTCGGCGAGTGTCCGACCCTTGAGGTCGAGGGCGGTGCTCATGGCGTCCCCGCGGGGAGGCGGCGCGCTCACGAGCACGCGAGCGCGGCCGGCGGATGCGCGGCGCGGTGCGGGGCGCCCGCGGAATGCGGGGCCCCGCCGCGCCGGTGCTGGGTCAGTAGGTCTTGTTCGCCGCCAGGTCCCACTTCTTGGCCGTGCCGGTCTTGAGAGCCTTGCCGTCGAACGTGTCGTACTGGAACGAGATCTTCGTGAAGTTGAGCGAGAAGCTGTCGGACGGACGGTCGCCGCCGCTGGAGATGCTGTAGCTGGAGACCAGCGCCTCGTCGAGCTCGATCTTCAGGTAGACCTGCGGCTTGTTTTCGACCACCTGCAGCAGGTGGATCTCGCACTTGCCCAGGCTCACGCCGCCGCACGCCTGGAA